>NZ_JABWQQ010000017.1:0-144817 GCF_014268555.1 Pseudomonas sp. SWRI111
GGCTCGCTCCCACAGGGATTAGCGTTGGGCACTCAATTTGCGGACCGCCACAAAACAGTGTGGGAGTGGGCTTGCTCACGAAGGGGCCGTGTCAGGTATACCCAGGTCGAATGACACACCACTTTCGCGAGCAAACCCTTCCCTACAGGTCCGCCTTTTTCACTCAGCTCAGGAGGTGCCCAAGCCTTCGGAGAGGTCCGAAGATGAGTTTTTCGGCGGTTCCGCTTGTGTTGCCGGCTCCTTGTGTTCAGTGGTTCGCGTCACCGTATCGCGCGCCGCGTCGTAACCCTCCTGGGCCTTCTGTTTTGCTTTGTCGACCATCCCGGCGCTGGCCCGGCCCATGTAGCGCTGTTCGGTCGAAGTCGTCGGCAAGGCCGCGCCGAGCAAGGCACCCAAGGCGACACCCGCGGCAGCGACCATTAGCGGTTGCTCCTTGAGCATTTGATTGAACTGTTGCCCCAAGGCCTGGGAACTGTGCGAAAGCCGATCGCTGGCACCATGCATCGCATGGCTGAGATGTTCCTTGGCAGTGCCGACGTTTTCCCCCAGGTGCCCGGCTTTGCCTCTGAACGACTGGTAGCCCTGCTTCAGAGAATCGCCGGTGTGATGCAAGTGCTCGCGGGCGCTGTCGATACCGTCCGCGAGACCATCCGCCCATTCGCCGGCCTGGTCCTGATCCGGCCCGGTGCGGTACGTCGGTTGCGGCGCCGGCGGACGATTCTGGCTCATCATCAGCCAGAGCAGGCCCACCGACGTCAGCACCGCAGGCACTGGATTGTTGCGCACGCTCGTGCCCAGGTTGGTGAAGAACATCGAACCGTTGTTCTGCATCATGCCCCACGCCTGGTCGATCATCTGGCCGGGGGTGAATTTGCTTTCCAGTTGATCGACGATGTTGCCGATGCTCGCGCGTTGCGCATCGATTTCCCGCTCGATCTGCTCAGGGCGCTTTTGCGCTTCGGTATCCAGTTCGCTTTTCATGAGGCTTTCCTCCGCAACGCTTCTTGATCTTTGTTCAACGCATCCAGGGTGCGATCAGGTTTGAAATGGGACGGCTCGAATTGTTTTTTCCCCGACTGCAACATGGCGAAGCCGATGATCATCACCACCACGCCGACGATCAGCGCGGCCAGCCAGGGCGCCATGAACAGGCTCAAGCCATAGACCGCCGCCAACAGCAGGATGATGAAGCCGGCCAGAAAAACGATCGCGCCACCGGCGACCGCGGCCATCCCGGCCTTGAGGGTGGTGAGGCTGGCCTGCAGTTCGGCTTTGGCCAGCGCAAGTTCCTTGGTGAACAACGCCGGCACTTCCCGGGACAGTTGCCGTAACAGGCCTACCACCGATGCATCGTCCGGTTGGCCAGTGGAGCGTGCTCCAGTCAGATCGGATTCGTCTCTGTTCATCACAGTTCTCCTTTGCGGTCGGTTGCAGGCGCCACGAAAGCGCCCGCGGCGTCAGACGGATGATCGTGTTCGTTGGGAGAGGTCGGCGTGATGCCGGTGGCGAGTCCCGGGCCGGGATCGGTCGCAGACGCCATGGAGGACTCATAAGGTCGCTGGGCGCCAAAGCCGCCGGCCGGTGGCGTAGACGTGCCGGCCGCCGGATCGTGCTCGGCACTGACCGTGGCCGCCGCCGCGGTGCCCGCCTTGAGAAACCGCGACAGACCGAAACCGATGGCGACGCTGCCGGCAATGAACAGCGCGGGGTTGCTGCGGGCCAGACTGGCCGCATCGTGCAACAGCTGCTCGGCGCTTTTGCCGCGCAGGTTATCGGCCAGCCCGGTCATCGACTCGGCCATGTCGTTGAGGTAATCGGACATGCCCAGCGTGTCACTGTCCGGCAGCTCGGAGACGAAACTTTTCGCACCCTGCGCCAGCGCTTCGATTTGCTCGGCGGCGGTGTCGCGATACTGACCGAATTGCGCATCGGCCTGCTGCCGCGCCCCGCCCAGCGCTTCGCTGACGTCATCCTTCAAATGCTGAAAACCCTGCTCAGGCTGGCCCTTCGGATCGCCTGATTCAAACCCTGACCTGCTGTCTGAAGTATTCATGTGGTCCCTCGCCTTCTCATTGAAAACGGGACTACACGGCAACGTTGCCCTGAGCCCCCACATAAAAAGGGACGAGGCTGGGTGCTGGAGAGTTCAAAGAGGTTGATGAGCGAGCAACGTGAGCAAAAGCTCGGCGACGAACGGTTTCAACTTGATCGCCGGTCACCGACACACCCTGACGTGCGCCGGCGCCGCGCATCGGCTAGGACTCGGCAAGAGCGATCGGCAGCCGCACGAGAAAAATCGTCCCGCCCGCCAAGTCTGAGCTGACATCGATCGAGCCGGCGTGTGAGGCGACAATTTCCGACGCGATGAACAGGCCCAGCCCCAGCCCCTCGACCGGCCCGTGATCAATGGCCGAACGCTGCGAAAACCGCCCCATCGGATTGAAAATAAACGGCAGGACGTCCTCAGGTATCGGCTCACCGCCGTTGTGCACCTTGAACACCGCGCAGTGCTCGGACAGGTCCAGCTCGACGGTGACCGGGATTCGATTGTTGCCGTGCGTCACCGCATTGCTGACGATGTTGGAAAACACCTGTTCCATCCTGGCGCCATCAAACTCGCCCGCCACCGCAGCCTTCGCTTCAAACACCACGTTGGCTTGAGGATGAAAGGCGCGGATTTCCTCGACAACGCGCTCGCACAGCGGCGTGAGATCGATACGTGTCTTTTTCACCGGAATGCCAGGGCCCATCTGGCAGCGCGTCAAGTCCAGCAGATCGCCGACGATCTGGCTCGCTCGCTGCACGCTGGAATATATCTGGTTGGCAACCTTGCTCGACCGGGCGTCGCCGGTCTTGGAACGCCTCAGCAGATCGGCACCCAACAGGATCGCGCCCAGCGGTGTGCGCAGGTCATGCCCCAGGATGCCCAAAAACACGTTGCGGGAGGCTTCAACCGCTCGGGAATAACTGGCAATCGACTCCGCCAGCGCCTGATCGATGGCTTCATGGAAGCGAGTCATGTCGTCGATATCGATCGACTTGCCTTGCTTGACTTGACTCATCCACTGATTCAGCACACTGGTGCGCAAGGCGCGGTATTCCGAGACCATCTGATCGATGGTGAAACCGGCCATCAGGCGCGTCACCGCATGGGTCTCGGCGGCGGTCTCGCGTTCGTCTCGCGGTGCCAGCCCCTGGGCTTTGGCCACTTGTTCGCGCACCGTCTGCCGGGTCCGCAGATCCAGGGCAATGGCCTGCAACATCTGCTCGGCATGATCGCGTAATGCCGCACTGTCGAGCTCCGCCCCCGGCGTCTCGATGGTTCTGGCGAAGTCTTCCCAGGCCTGCAGAATCGGCTCAAGGTTCTCAAGAATGAAATCTGGCAGGCGCATGTCGGGTGATCCTGAAGGGGGCTGTGTAGACGCCAGCAGGGCCGGCGCCTCGCAGCCTACCACCAAAGCACCCGTCACAAGCGGCCGGCGACTCAACTGCTCAAGCCACGGCCTGCCCGATCCAACGCCGTATGCGTATCGGCTGCAGGGTTAATCAGGCTCAGAAGCCAGGAAAGGCACCACCCTCAACGTGGTAGACGTTCGGTTCCGCTGAAAAATAGGCCTCCAGTCCCTGCATGAACCGCTGATGGTCGTCACTCTGCTCGAACCCCGGCGAGTGGTCCTTCAGTGATCGCCATCGCACGATCAGGTTGAATTGTTCGGGGCTTTCGATGCCTTGCGCCAGTAAGTGGCCGCCATACCCCTCGGCGCGGGTGAGCAACGGCTCGACCTGGCTAAATGCGCGTTTGAAGGCTTCGGTGCGTTCCAGGTGAACGGGCAGCACAGCGATCTCATAAACCATGACGTTTCTCCAAATGACGTGAATGCAGAGCGCATTCAAGCGATGAGCGAAGGCTCGACGGCAATGGCGATTTTGCCCAACAAACCGTTGTTGAGGCTCTCCAGGCGGGCGTGGGCGAGTGGGATGTCGGCCAGCGAATAGACGGCGCCTACGTGGGGCCGAAGCTGGCCGCGATCGACCAGTGCGCTCAATTCATCGAGCTTGCCGCGGTTCTGGCGAGTGAACACGAAGTGATAGCTGGCATTCTTGCCCCAGGCTTGAACGAGGTTTTGTGGCTGCGTGATGTCTACGATGGAAACGATGCGGCCCAACTGAGCGAGCGCGTCGGGGCTGCGCGTCAGGGTATCGCCGCCGATGGTGTCGAATACCACATCAACGCCATGGCCAGCGGTCTCACGCATGATTGCTTCGACGTAATCCTCTTGGGTGTAGTCGATGACCACGTCGGCGCCCATGCTTCGCGCGAAGTCGGCGTTGGCCTCGCGCACGGTCGTGAACACTCTGGCGCCAATGGCTTTCGCCAATTGGATCGCCACATGACCGACACCGCCCGCACCGCCGTGGATCAGAATGCTTTCGCCTACTCGCAGCGCCGCGCGCACGGTCAAAGCCTCCCAGACCGTGCCGCCCACCAGGCTCAGACTCGCCGCCTCAAGGTGGCTCAGTGAGGCAGGCTTGCGAGCGATGATGCTTTCAGCCGCCACGTGGTATTGGGCATAACTGCCCTGCCCGTCGAATATCTGCGGGGTGTACCAGACCTCGTCGCCCGGCGTGAAAGCTGTGACACCCGGCCCGACAGCTTCGACAACGCCGGAGACATCGTGGCCGGTGATGGCAGGCAGTGGCACCAGCTCGGGATAGTCACCACGCCGCACTTGATAATCCAGCGGATTAATGGAGGTGGCGTGCACCCGGACGAGGACTTGCCCCGCTTGCGGCACTGGCTTGGGCACGTCGCTGAGTTCAAAAGATTCAGGACCGCCGAATGCTTTGAGAATCATCGCTTTCATGGCAAAACCTCGTATCGATAAAGAGGGATATCGAGATATTTCGATATCCTGTAGTAAAAAAATCTACAGCTCTTTCCCTATGATCTCTGCAAGCGCGCTGATGGCTGCCTCATTGCGTTTGTAGTAGGTCCATTGACCGATGCGCCGCACTTCAACCAGCCCTACGCGTTGCAACGTGGCGAGGTAACTCGACACCGTAGACTGTGACAGGCCGATACCTTCCTGAATGCTGCTGACGCAGACGCCCTCGATGAAAACATCGCCCTCGTCCTGCGGGGGGAAATTTTTCACGGGATCCTTCAAGCCTTCGAGAATCTTCAGGCGTGTCGGGTTCGAGAGGGCTTTGAATATTTCGATCAGTTCCATGCGCCGAGGATATCGAGATTCTTAGATATGTCAATACACCACGTTTCAGAATCCGGACCGCGACCGACACTGATTTATCGATGCGCCAGCAAGGGCCCTCAATGGGTTATAAGGAAACGACCGCCATGGATAGGCTTCCATTGTCTGCAATCGATACGCCCATCCACAGGAGTTCGAGGAACAAATTCACAGCCGTTTCAGGCCAGGAATGGCCCCACGTTCGGGTACGCGTTGCCCACTAAAAGGAGATGCACATGAAGCTGTACTTCGCCCCCATGACCTGCTCGCTGTCGCCGCACATCGTGCTGCGCGAACTCGGTCTGCCTTTCGAATTGATCCGGGTCAACAACAAGACCAAAGCCACGGCAGACAACCGGGACTTTCGCGACATCAACCCCAAGGGCTACGTCGCCGCACTGGTGCTGGACAACGGCCAGGTACTGACCGAAGGGCCGGCCATCGTTCAATACCTCGCCGATCAAGTACCGGGCAACTCACTGGCCCCGGCCAACGGCACTTGGGAACGTGCGCGGCTGCAGGAATTGCTCAACTTCATCACCTCGGAAATCCACGGTGGCAGCGCACCGCTATTTAATCCGGACATTCCTGAGCCGGTAAAAGAAATCTTCCGTCAGAAACTGTTCAAGCGCCTGGATTACCTGAACGACGGTCTGGTGCACCAAGACTATCTGCTGGACGCCTTCGGCCTGGCCGACGCTTACCTGTTCACCGTCCTGAAGTGGTTGCCGTTCTTCGACATTGATATCAAGAACTGGCCAGCGCTGGACGCGTTCATGGCGCGCGTCGAAGCGCGTCCAAGCGTGCAAGCCGCGATTGCCGCTGAGGAGGCGACGCAGCCGGTTTGATTACGGATGACAGAAGCGGGCCGAGACCGGCTTCTGCCTCACTTCAACATTTAAAGACCCAGTGGTGGCAAGGTTTTGTGTCTTGGCGGGAGTGACCGCGCCCCGCCGTCACTTTTGATGATCAGCCCCGCGCCGTAACCTTAAGAGAAAATCTTCATACGGCGCAGCGGATGCCAATCCACCTCACAAAGGCTTGAACTCTTCTCTCAATAACTCGGCAAACTTGTCTTTCGCGCGATGAAACTCGACGGTCCTGTTCCAGATGAAATAATTTTGCACCGGCAGTAAATCCTCAAAAGCATATCCTTTGATGGTGCCGACCCGGTTGAATTGCTCAAATATGCCACTCGGCACCAGCGAGACACCCGCCCCAGAACTCACGCAACCCAGAATCGTGCCGTAACTGGCGATGCTTGTTATGCGACAGGTCACTTTATGAAGTTCCAGCCAGTTCACTAACGCCTGCCTGTAGGGGCATCCTTCGGGCCACATGAAGACGTCGGCATCATGCAAATCCTGTGGTTGACAAATAGGGCCCGCAGAAGCAGAGGCCATCAGCACCAGCTCTTCCTTGTAAATCTCGATACTTTCAACGTTCGACTGTTCAGGTCTAACCGCAACGATGGCCCCGTCCAACTTATGACTGACGACATCATTGGATAACTGCGTCCAGCCCCCTGTAGTGAATTGCATCTGCACTGAGGGATAGCGTTGATGGTACCTGGATAACACTTTGGGCAATCTGCCTGTGGCTGCCGACTCGATCGCGCCGATGGTCAAGGTGCCTGATGGCGCCGCCGAGGGATCAAGTGCTCTGCGTGATTCTTCGCATAAAGACAGGATTTTGTTGGCGTAATCTAGAAATAGCCTTCCGCAAGGGCTGATCACCAACCCTCTGCCTTTCCTGATGAACAAACCTACTCCCAACTCACGCTCCAGGAGTTTGATTCGGTTGGTGATGTTCGACGGCACACAGTGCAACTGTTCAGAAGCGCGAACGATGCTCCCTTGTTCGGCCACCGTCTTGAACATCAGCAGCTGTGACAACTCCATGGCATTGCTCACTAAAAGTGAATGATTCGCGCAGAATAAGTTACTTGTTACAAGCCATCAACGCCGTTAGTTTTCATCCCACCCCGACCTTCTCCCAGAAATCAAACCGCAAGGACCCGTTACGTGGATATTGAACACGCTGTCTTTGCACTGGGCTTTTTCGCATTTTGCGGCGGTTTGATAGATGCGGCGGTCGGCGGCGGCGGTCTGGTACAAGTGCCAGCGCTTCTCCACGCCCTGCCCCAGCACAGCCTCGCCGCTGTTTTCGGAACCAATAAACTCGCGGTTCTGGCGGGCAACCTTTCCTCCATATCCGGTTATCTGAAGCGAATAAAAATTCATTGGAAGCTAATACTTCCTACCCTGCTCGCTGCGTTTGTATTTTCGTTTTTGGGCGCCCTCTCAGTTTCCGTTGTCCCGAAGAGACTGATGGAGGTCGTAGTGTTCTTCGTACTGATAGCCATGGCCATCTATACCTTTGTCGAGAAAAACCTGGGGCTGGCGGGACGAGACAGACACTTCGGGACGAAAGATATTGCCCTGGGGGTGTTCTTTGGTGGCGTCATCGGTTTTTACGACGGTGTGTTCGGTCCGGGCAGTGGCAGCCTGCTGTTGTTCATTTTTGTTAAAGTCTTTGGCTTTGATTTCTTAAATGCCTCAGCTTCGGCCAAATTGGTCAATCTGGGGACATTCAGCGCTGCGCTTTTGTTCTTTATTCCCTCAGGTAATGTCTTGTGGGCGATTGGCGGTGTGGTTGCGTTGTGCAACATGGCCGGTTCGCTGACGGGAGTTTTTTTGGCATTACGTTATGGCAGTGGTTTTATCAGAATTTTTTTCCTGGTCCTGCTGGTGTTTCTGATAGGCAGAATGGGGATGAATATCTTTTTCTAGAGAATAAGCTTGAAACGCCTGAGCAGTGACCGGCCACCGGTTGCTGTGTAAGACTCATGCACTGAGAAAATCTGTGCAGAGGACAGAACGTTGGCGTATCTGGATTGGGTGCAATGGCCGGCGATGCTGGTCACCGTACTGGCCGCCTGGCTGATCGGTTCGCAGCAACCGCAACGGCGCATGAGCGGCTTCGTGTGTTTCAGTTTAAGCAATCTGTTGTGGGTGATCTGGGGGGCTTATTCCGGCGCCTATGCGTTGATCGTTTTGCAGATTTGCCTGTTCCTGATGAACCTTCGCGGTTTCAGAAAAAATCAGCGTTTGCGGCGCTGATCGGTCCTGGCGCAAAAGCTTTGAATTTTTTTTGTCGGACAAACTCCTTTGCGTATGAGCGTAAGGAGGAACTCATGCGTAACACTGATCTTTTTGTCATCGAGTACAAACTGCACGACCAGCCCAAATCATTCGTTATTCGCGCCAAGAGCATGCGCAACGCCGATGCCTGGCATTGGGCAAGCTGCGATGCGGGGATTGCGCCGATTCCGAAGCCGGGTAAACCGCCGTTGAAAGTGGTCTCGAAACCCCAGGCCGAGCGCTACGGCATCACGGGCGTGAAGTGGCGCGAGACGGCGGCGCTTGAGTGGACGGATGCTTAGTCAGGGATGGAGCATTGCGCAGATTGTTCCCACGCGAGCGCGCGGGAACAATCAAGCCGTATGGCGGGGGGTCACTGCTTCAACTCAGGCCGCCGAGTGGGTGTGATAAATCTTGCTGACAATGGTCCATCGGCCAGCCACTTTCAGCAGGTGGAAGAAGTCGGTGAAGCAAAACCCGGACACGTCGTCGGTATCGACCCGGGCACTGGCGGCGGTACCGACGATGTCGATACGCCCGATCACTGCGCGGGCTTCAGGAGATGGGCGGAAGTCCTTGTCGATCACCTCAAACAAATTCTCAATCGCGCCACCCGCCAGCGCGTCGCCGTTAACGCCAAACATCGTGGCCTGCTCGTGGAAAGCAGGTTTCATCAACGCGCTGTTCGCCTGTGTACAACCTTTGATGTAGTGATTGAGCACGCCAACGATGGCGCTGTATTCCTGAACGTAAGTAGGTGAAGTCATGAGTTTTCCTGAATGGAGCAAATGACCCGCCGCAGATCGGCGGGCATGGGGGATTGGGTTATTTGGCAAACAGCTGGCTCATGTCCTTGAACGCTTTGAACTCCAGCGCATTGCCACAGGGGTCCAAGAGAAACATCGTGGCTTGTTCGCCCACCTGCCCTTTAAATCGAATGTAAGGTTCGATCACAAACGGCGTAGCGAAGGACTTCAAACGCTCGGCCAGTGCTTCCCATTGTTCCCATTGCAGAACGATCCCGAAGTGCGGGACCGGGACGTCGTGACCGTCGACGGGGTTGCTGTGAACACTTTCTTGAGCTGCCGTCTGCGGCTGTTGGTGAATCACCAACTGGTGGCCATAAAAGTTGAAGTCGACCCATCGCGCGCTGGAACGACCTTCTTCCAGACCGAACACTTCGCCGTAGAAGCGACGGCAGGCCGCGAGGTCGTAAACCGGGATAGCGAGGTGGAAAGGCGAAAGGCTCATCAACGACTCCATGGCTTTGTCTTCAAGGAAACGGCTGCGGCGCAAGGCTGCTGGCCGGGGACGGAAGACATCCTAGGCGGAATCACCGAACAGAAAAATCAATATATATTTCTTAGAAACACAACTAATCTTTGTTAATGATCAAAGAACTGAAGACCCTTATCGCTGTGGCCCGGGAAGGCACTTTCGCTGCTGCGGGACATAAAATCGGCCTGACTCAGGCCGCTGTCAGCGCACAGATTCAGCGCCTGGAAGCGGAGCTGGGATTTGAAATATTCGACCGCAAGGGCCGCACGGCACACCTGAACAAAATGGGTCAGCAGGTCCTGATGCAAGCGCAGGATCTGCTGCGGCTTTACGACAATCTGGGCTCAACCACCACAGGAACCCCGGCGAATGTGCGGGTGACCCTTGGTGCCATCGCCTCGGTACAGCGTTCCTATCTGCCCGATGCCCTGGCCAGATTCCATCAGCAATGCCCGCACTGCAGGACGCGGGTGGTTCCCGGTTTGTCGATGGAAATGGTCAATCTGGTGGACGCTGGCGAAATCGATATGGCGGTGATCATCCGCCCGCCCTTCTCGCTGCAAAGTGATCTGCGCTGGACGACACTGGCGCTTGAGCCTTATCGGCTGATCGTGCCGCGCGACGTGCAAGGCGACGACTGGGCGGGATTGCTTTCCAGCCAGCCGTTCATCCGCTATGACCGCTCTTCGTTCGGCGGTCGACAAGTCGATCGGTTTCTACGGCAGATGCATTTCACCCCGCGCGAGGTGTGCGAGCTGGACGAACTGGAAGCCATCATCAAACTGGTCGAAAAAAACGTCGGCGTGGCGCTGGTGCCGCAAACCGCGCGAGAACCGCAATGGCCGGCCGGAGTGCGGGCAGTCGACCTCGGCGATCACACCTTTCACCGCGACATCGGTCTGGTGCACCGCTCGCGGCAGTCCTTGTCCGAGCCGGTACGGATGCTTGCGGACTTGATCAGTGCTGAGGTGAAAAGCGCTTTCAATGGCTGACGCCGAGCTGACACGGCGCAACCTTATGTGGGTCAGCGGCTGTGATCGTCTTGCCTGGCATCGCGCGCCTGCCAATGACTGATCGCCCTACCGCGTAACAACCCGGCGGTGACAATCCGCCGGGCTCAGCAACTCGCCATTACGCGAGCGCACAGCGAGGGTTTCGACGGGTTCGGAGCGTTCGTTGTCGAGCAATATCGAGCACTGTTCGCCGCTGTCAAACAGGTAGCGCTCGCCCCACTGGCGCAGGCTGACAATGATGGGAAACAGCGCGCGGCCCCGTCCGGTCAGGGCGTATTCCTTGTAGGCACTGCCGTCGGACGCTGGCTGAATCTCAAACACTCCCAACTCGACGAGCATTTTCAGTTTGACCGTGAGGATGTTCCTGGCGAGGCCAAGACGCTTCTGGAACTCACTGAAGCGGCGCACGTCGTCGAACGCATCACGAATGATCATCAACGCCCAACGATCGCCGATGGCCTCCAGTGCGCGGGCCACCGGGCATTCGCTTTGGGCCAGTAGTTTCTGCTTGGCCATGTCGCTCCAGAGTGCAGATCAATGAAAAGAACGCCGAACGATCGGCGGGAAAATCCGGTTGCATTTAACAACCTGAGTGGATGAAAATCAACGCATCGGTTTCTTTTCAAAACCAATATAGCCAAGGATGGAACGATGCCTTATCCGCCTCATCACCCGGTAAAACAGGACGCCGACGCTGAACAGGCGAGCGCTGGCTATTCGCGCGCTCCTCAGGGTTCAGCCGCGTCGTCCCTGAGCCGTTATCAGACGTTCCTCTTCGCTATTACCTGTGCCATGGCGGTGGCCAACGTCTATTTCGCCCAGCCGCTGCTGGAGTCGATGGCGGCCAGCCTCGGGGTTTCGTCCGGCACGATTGGTGTGGTCGTCACCGCTACCCAGGCCGGCTATGCGCTGGGCTTGCTGCTGATTGTTCCGCTGGGGGATTTGCTCAATCGCAAAAAACTCATCCTCAGCCAGTTGTTACTGTCGGCTGCGGCGTTGTGCGCTGTGGCCATGGCGCAGGATTGGGTCACGCTGCTCGGCGCGATGGCACTGGTGGGGCTGATGGCGGTTCTGGTGCAAGTGGTAGTCGCCTATGCCGCGGCGCTGGCGAGTCCCGAGCAGCGCGGCGCAACCGTGGGCACGGTGACCAGTGGCGTGGTGCTGGGCATTCTTCTGGCGCGTTTCGTGTCGGGCGTTGTGGCGGATCTGGCGGGGTGGCGCGGTGTTTACTGTGTCTCGGCGGCCTTGATGGTCGGCATGGCGCTGGTGCTATGGCGCACCCTGCCCGCCTCCGCCAAACCGCCCGCCCACGGCAGTTACTGGCAGTTGCTGCGATCGGTGCTGCAGTTGTTTCTGAGCGAACGCATCTTGCGCGTCCGAGGTATTTTCGCGCTGCTGATTTTTGCCGCTTTCAGCGTGTTGTGGACCTCGATGGTGTTACCGCTCAGTGCGCCGCCGCTGTCACTTTCGCACACCCAGATCGGCCTGTTCGGACTCGCCGGCGTCGCGGGTGCGCTGGCTGCCGCACGGGCCGGGCGTCTGGCTGATCGTGGACAGGGCAATCGCACCACGGGCATGGCGCTGACACTGTTGACGCTGTCCTGGTTGCCCATCGCCTGGGTCGAGCATTCGCTGCTGGCGATGGTCATCGGCGTGATCCTGCTCGATTTTGCTGTGCAAGCGGTGCATGTCACCAATCAGAGCCTGATCTTTGCCGCCCGGCCGGATGCGCAAAGCCGTCTCGTCGGCGCCTACATGTGCTTTTATTCGGTGGGCAGTGGCCTCGGAGCGGTCGCGGCGACGTACACCTACGCACATTTTGGCTGGTCAGCCGTCTGCGTGCTGGGTGCGGCCATCAGCGCCGTCGCCCTGTTGTATTGGCTGATGCAGGCGCTGACGGGCGACTGACACGGGCCGAACGGCAGGTTTGCTTATTGGCTTTCCGCTGCCTTGTCCTTCTGGATTTGCAGCGAGGCCTTGCTCTTGTCGCCCTCTTGGTTGGGGGCGTCGTTGGAGTCAAAACAGCCCTGCAGCAAAAACATCGAGCAGAGCCCCAGGCATACACAGAATCGTTTCATGACGGTCTCCTGACTAACGTTGTGTCGACACACGGTGATCCACAGGACCTGCTAAATGGAGAGGCGTGAGCGCCGCAAGGTTTCATGGGAAACGCCCGCGACGGACCAACGGTCGGTGCCCAATGAGCTATTGCGCACATTGCTCAGCCGTTTTCATCGTCTCGCGGTATCACCGATATCTTGCCGTTGCGCTCTATGATCGCGAACTTGATCTGCTCGATCCGCTCAATGCCCTGGCTGGAACGCGCAGCCTCCATGACATCGGCCTCCACCAACCGTGCGTGGCGCAGGCGGCGGTGCAGCAGCTTGCCGTTTTCGACGATGATCGTCGGTTCGCCGTCGATCAAGCGCGAGACCCAGCGCGAGCGTTGCTTGAGCAGGGAAAAGCCGACGTCGATGGCAATCAGTGTGACGATCACCAGAATCGAATTGGTCAGGGAAAAATCATCGCCCAGCAGCGCCTGTTGCGTGGCTTCGCCAATGATCATCAGCAGGACGAAGTCAAACGTCGTCAGCTCCGCCAGCGACCGCCGTCCGGCGATTTTGAACAGCACCATCAGTGCCAGATACATCGCGACTGCACGCAAGACCGAGTCCATGGGGCACCTATGGAAAAATGAATTGAGTGAGGGTGACCGACTCCGCGCCAGCCGCTTTGACCGTGCTGCGATACAGACCCAGGCCGTCGCCGCGCAACGTCAGGTAAAGCGTGGCCTGGCCCTGCGTATCGGCTTGCAGCCAGAGGTGCAGACCTTGCGCCGCACTGCGCGCGCGCAAGGGTGGCGGCTGCATCGTTTCAACGCTGAAGCCCTCCAGCAACGCGCCGTTCAACTCCACTTCCACCGTGGCCTCGGGCGCGCCGCGCACGCTGACTTTCATCGGGTTGGTCGAGCCGTTGCGGTGAAACCTGTCGTACTCGACGCGGACCGCGCCGTCAGCGCTGCGCACATCCTGCGAACTGATCGGCCCGCGGGAAAACAACCCCAGCAGGCCGAGCACCATGCACAGCACCAGCGCATACCAACCGCAGCGCTCGAAGCGCCAGACCTTGCGCTGATAAGCCATGTCCTCGCGTATCGGGATCTGCCGGCTGTGCAGGTCCGGATGATCGGCGTCGCGGCTCATCGGCTCCAGCCTCCTTCACCGCGCAAGGCACGCCGGTGAAACTGCGCCAGTTGCTGCAAGGCAAACTCCGAGGCATGGAGCTGAACCTCGCTGCGCGCCCCGGGGAACCATTGCTGACGGGTGAACACGAAGTGCTGCCCATCGAATTGAAACGCCCAGGCGAAGCACACCGTGCCGGCCTTGATGCCGTCCATGTCGTCAGGGCCAAGGATGCCCGTGGTCGCCACTGCCACGTTGGCGGTGCTGTCACGCAAGGCCCCTAGTGCCATTTCACGGGCGACCTCGACACTGGTCAGATTGAAGGTTTCAAGCGTATACGGGCTAACCCGCAGCAAGCGCTGCTTGGCCTGCGGTGAATAGACCACGTAGCCGCATTCAATGCGTTCACCGCTGCCGGGCACTTGCGACAAGAGCATGACGATTTGCCCGGCCGTGCAGGATTCGGCGGTAGTGATGATCAGGGAATGCTGACGCAGGTATTCAACAGTATCTTCGGCAACGGACATGGCGTGATCTCGTGACGTTATTGCCGGTTGACCGCTCGGAGCGCTGATCATTCCGCCGGATTTTTCCAAGCCTGTTGCCACACCGGTTTTCGCGACCGCTACCTCGGGGAAAGCGCAAAAACCTGTGGGAGCGAGCCTGCTCGCGAAGGCGTCGGGTCAGTCAGTTCAACGGTGGCTGACAGGCCGCTTTCGCGAGCAAGCTCGCTCCCACAGTGGGTTTGTGTGTATGGCGGATATCGCGGGGGTAGCGCCAGAACCTGTGGGAGCTGGCTTGCCAGCGAAGGCGTCGGGTCAGTCAGCTCAGCTGTGGCTGACAGGCCGCTTTCGCGAGCAGGCTCGCTCCTACAGTGGATTTGTGTGGGGCCGCTATCTCGGGGACAGCATCAAAAACTGTGGGAGCTGGCTTGCCAGCGAAGGCGTCGGGTCAGTCAGTGCAGCGGTGGCTGACAGTCCGCTTTCGCGAGCAGGCTCGCTCCTACAGTGAATTTGTGTTCGGCCCGCAATTGCCCATGCACCGCCAAAACCTGTGGGAGCTGGCTTGCCAGCGAAGGCGTCGGGTCAGTCAGCTCAGCGGTGGCTGACAGGCCGCTTTCGCGAGCAAGCTCGCTCCCACAGTGGGTTTGTGTGGGGCGCTATCTCGAGGGCAGCATCAAAACCTGTGGGAGCTGGCTTGCCAGCGAAGGCGTCGGGTCAGTCAGCTCGGCTGTGGCTGACAGTACGCTTTCGCGAGCAGGCTCGCTCCCACAGTGAGTTTGGTGTGTATGGCCGAGATGGCGAGGGCAGCGCCAGAACCTGTGGGAGCTGGCTTGCCAGCGAAGGCGTCGGGTCCGTCAGCTCAGCGGTGGCTGACAGGCCGCTTTCGCGAGCAGGCTCGCTCCCACAATGGGTTGTGCATGTGTGGTCGCCGCCTCGCCCATTATCGGCTCAAGGCGCGTGCCAAAAACGGCGCCGTCTTGCTGTGCTTGTTCGCCGCGACTGTCTGCGGTGTGCCGGCCACGACTATCCTGCCACCCTGATCGCCCGCCCCCGGGCCGATATCGATGACCCAGTCACTTTGCGCCACCACGCGCATTTCATGCTCGACGACGATCACCGTATGCCCCGCCGTCACCAAGGTATCCAGTTGCTCCAGCAAACGATCGACATCGCGCGGGTGCAGGCCCGTTGTCGGCTCATCCAGCACGTACAAGGTTGCACCGCGCTGGTTGCGCTGCAGTTCGGTGGCGAGTTTGATGCGCTGCGCTTCGCCGCCGGACAATTCCGTGGCGGGTTGTCCCAGCCGCAGGTAGCCGAGGCCGATGTCGCGCAGCACCTCCAGCGCGCGGCGGATCGCCGGTTGCTCGGCGAACACCGGCAACGCTTGACCGACGGTCAATTGCAGCACTTGGGCGATGCTCAGGCCATTCCACATGATCGCCAGTGTCGGCGGGTTATACCGCGCGCCATGGCAAGTCGGGCATGGCGCATACACGCTGGGCATGAACAGCAACTCGACACTGACGAAACCTTCGCCCTCGCAGGTGGCGCAACGGCCCTTGGCGACATTGAAGGAAAACTGCCCGGCATCGTAGCCGGCAGCCCGCGCCTGCTCAGTGGCGGCGAACAGCTTGCGTACGTTGTCGAACAACCCGGTGTAGGTCGCCAGGTTGGAGCGCGGCGTACGGCCGATGGGTTTCTGATCGACCTGTACCAGGCGTTTGATCGACTCCAGCCCGGACGTGACCTGCCCCGTGCTGACCTTCGGTGCTTCGTCTTCAAGGCTGAGTTCGTCAGGCTCGGCCTCCACCGTCGGCCGCCCCAGTTGTGCGCCGACCAGCTCCAGCAAGGCCTGACTGACCAGACTCGATTTGCCGGACCCGGACACGCCGGTCACTGAAGTAAAGCAGCCCAGGGGAAACTCGGCGCTGAGGTTGTCCAGGTTGTTGCGGGTGATGCCCTCCAGCTTCAGCCAGGCCGTCGGTTTGCGCGCCGTGCGGGCCTGGCGCGGCGATTCGGCAAACAGATACGCCCGCGTCTGCGACAGCTCAATCTCGGCCAGGCCGGCGGGCGGACCGCTGTACAACACCTGCCCGCCCTGCTCGCCCGCCGCCGGACCGACATCGATCAGCCAGTCGGCGCGGCGCATGGTTTCCACGTCATGCTCGACCACAAACAGTGTGTTGCCGTCAGCCTTCAAACGTTGCAGCGCCTCGAACAGCGCTTCGCCATCGGCCGGATGCAGCCCGGCGGACGGCTCATCGAGGACATAGATCACGCCGAACAGTTGCGAACCCAATTGCGTCGCCAGACGCAAGCGCTGCAACTCGCCCGAAGACAGGGTCGGCGTGCTGCGCTCCAGCGCCAGATACCCCAGGCCCAGATCGGTGAGGGTACTGACACGCTCGAGCAAATCCTCGGCGATACGCTGCGCCGCCAGGCGTTTTTCCAGCGACAGGTTTGGCGTGTGACGCACATCCGGGGCATTGGCGTGGGCGCTGGCGCCATGGGCTGCGCGCTGCTGGCGGGCTTCGCGCGTCTGCGCCGGGCTCAGGGTTTGCGTGGGTTCTTCGGCCAGTTCCAGGTAACTCGCCGTGGCGACGGGCCTCAATACTTCGGCCACTTGCAGCAACGGCATCCGCGACAGTTCACCGATGTCGTAGCCGGCAAAGGTCACTGACAGCGCCTCGCGTTTCAGGCGTTTACCGTCACATAGCGGACACGGACTGCCGAGCATGAACTGCGAAACACGCTTCTTCATCAGCGCACTTTGCGAGTGGGTGAAGGTATGCAGAATGTACCGTCGGGCGCCGGTAAAGGTGCCCTGATAGCTGGGTTCCAGCTTGCGCTTGAGCGCCACGCGGGTTTCTTCCGGGGTCAGCCCGGCGTACACCGGCACCGTCGGCGTTTCTTCGGTGAAGAGAATCCAGTCGCGCTGTTTTTTCGGCAGCTTCTTCCAGGGAATGTCGACATCGATGCCCAGGGTCACGAGGATGTCGCGCAGGTTCTGGCCCTGCCACGCCAGCGGCCACGAAGCCACGGCGCGTTGCCGGATGGTCAGGTTCGGATCCGGCACCATCAGCGCCTCGGTCACCTCATAGACGCGTCCAAGCCCGTGACATTCAGGGCACGCGCCCTGCGGCGTGTTTGGCGAAAAATCCTCGGCGTACAGCATCGGCTGCCCCGGCGGATAACTGCCGGCACGCGAATAGAGCATGCGGACCAGACTCGACAACGTGGTCACGCTGCCCACCGACGAACGCGTACTCGGCGTGCCGCGCTGTTGTTGCAGGGCGACGGCGGGCGGCAAACCTTCGATGGAGTCGACATCTGGCACGCCGACCTGATCGATCAGACGCCGGGCATAGGGCGCCACGGACTCGAAGTAGCGGCGCTGGGCTTCGGCATACAGGGTGGAAAACGCCAGGGATGATTTGCCCGAACCGGACACTCCGGTGAACACCACCAGCGCATCGCGGGGAATGTCGACGTCGACGTTTTTCAGATTATGCTCACGGGCACCGCGCACTCGAACCATGCCGCTGGGTGCTGTGGAATTACGCTTGGAAGTCATGGGCCGGCCTTGATCGGAAAAAAGGGATCACGCGCGAAACCGGTGGCGATGAGAGCGCCACCGTCAAGGGCCATGGATCAGGCACTGAGGACCGCGCGGATCATCTGCAACATCGCTTGCGGGCTATACGGTTTGCCGAGCAGGTGCGTGTCGGGGCTCAACTGGTGATTGCGCGAGATGATGTCGCGGGTGTGCCCGGAAGTGAACAGCACCGGCACCGGTGGCGCCTGGACCTTGGCCCAGCCGGCCAGGTCGGAACTTTTGATCAGCCCCGGCATGACCACGTCGGTGAAAATCAGGTCCACTTCGACACCTTCCAGCAACATCTGCATCGCCGCGTCGCCGTTGGCGGCAGTCAGTACGCGATACCCCTCCTCGCGCAGGAGTTCGACCGCCGAAGCCCGCACCGCGTCGTTGTCCTCGACCACCAGCAGCGTCTCGTGACCGCCGCTCTGCTGGCGTTGCAGGTTGGGCGCGTCATCGAGGATCGGGCGCAAGCTGCGCGGGAAGTACAGCTGCACCCGTGTGCCCTCGCCCACCGCGCTGTCGATCTCGACGTGACCGCCACTCTGTTTGACGAAACCGAACACCATGCTCAACCCCAGGCCGGTGCCCTGGCCGTCGGCCTTGGTGGTGAAAAAAGGTTCGAACACTTGCTCAAGCATCTGCGGCGCGATGCCGACGCCGGTGTCACTGACCGCGACCCGCACGAAGTCGCCGGCGGCGATACCTTTACCGTGACAGAACGGGTGGTCGAGGCGAACGTTGGCAGCGCTCAGGCCAATGGTGCCCTCGCCTTTCATGGCGTCGCGGGCGTTGATCGCCAGATTGAGGATGGCGTTTTCCAGTTGGTTGCGGTCGACGTAGACGTGCCACGGCTGCGAAGGCAGTTGCACGTCGATCTGAATGGTTTCGCCCAGTGCGCGTTGCAGCAGCTCACCGACACCTTCGAAGATTTGCCGCGGATTGCACACCGCCGGTGACAATGGTTGTCGGCGGGCAAACGCGAGCAGCTGCGAGGACAACTTGGCGCCTCGCTCGACCGCCGCCAGCGACGCACCGACCCGGCGTTGCACGTTGGCGTTATCCGGTTCATGCCGGGCCAGCAAGTGCAGGTTGCCGGCGATCACTTGCAGCAGATTGTTGAAATCGTGAGCGACGCCGCCAGTCAGGCCGCCGATGGCTTCGAGCTTCTGCGACTGGCGCAACTGCTCTTCCGCCGCCAGCCGCGCGTCGACCTCTTCAGCGACACGCTGTTCAAGGTTGCGGGTGAACTTGAGCAGGGACTCTTCGGCGTTTTTGCGCTCATGAATGTCGAGCAATACCCCGGGGAAACGCAACGGCTCGCCGTGTTCGTCAAACTCGCACGCGCCGCTGGCAAGTACCCATAGATAACTGCCATCGCTGCGCAGCACGCGGTATTCGGCATTATACGGCTCGCCGGTCTGCACAGCCCTGGCAATACGTTCCTTCACCCAGGCGCGGTCATCGGCATGGATGCGCGACTCGGCAACGTCCTGCGCCAGGTTGCTCAGGTCCTGATCCGGCGGGTAGGAGAAGGTACGGGCAAAGCGTTCATCGGCCGACAGCGTGTCGTGCTTGATGTCCCAGACAAAGGAGCCAAGCAAGGCCCCGGCATTCAGCGCCAGCCGCACCCGTTCGTTATCGGCCCGGTAAGCGTTTTCCGCTTCCTGGCGCAGGCGTTCGGAGAGTACGAACTCAGTGGTTTCCACCACCATCGCCATGACGCCGGCAGGGACGCCCTCGTCATTGGCCACGGGGCTGTAATAGAGGTCAAGCCAGACATCTTCCGGAACGCCGTCGCGCCATAGCACCAGGACTTTGTTGCGATACGACAAGGTGCCGCCCGCCAGGCAGGTGTCGACCACGTTGCGGTTGAAATCGGCGACTTCCGGCCAGCCCAGTTCCACTGGCGACCCCAGCAGCGAGGGGTGGCGGCCACCGGCAAACTGCGAATAGGCGTCGTTGTAGATCATGTACCCGGCGCGCCCCCAGAGCATCACCATCGGCATCTGCGAGGCGAGCATCAGTTGCACCGTGCTGCACAGACTGGCGGGCCAGGTATCCAGCGGGCCCAGTTCGGTGCGGCTCCAGTCGAACGTACGGATCCGCGCGGCCATTTCGCCTTTCCAGCCGTCACACCCGTAGCTATCGGATAAAAACTGCATCGATTGACTCGGTGTCCTGTGGTGGTTGGCTGACAAATCGCGACGCCGGCACGACGCGACGCCCGTCTGTTTCGAGCGTCTGCATTCGTATTGGTTTCATACGAGGTATAGCTGATTTCAACTGCGCGCGACGACTACACCCCAATCAGGTGTTTGAGCGGGTGGTAGCCGGTTTTCATTTTGGCGGCGACGTCAAGAATGGCCTTCTCGATGCCGTTCAGGTGCTCGGCTATGCGCGAACCCGCGACTACTTCGATTTGCCGACCCGCTCGTTGCAAGCGTGGACGGAAGCGCCGGGGGGCGGCGAGCGGTTTTGGCCGGCCGCCAAATAAACCAACAGAAAACGCATTCCCCTTGTAGGAGTGAGCCTGCTCGCGATAGCGGTGTGTCAGTCACTTCAATGTATCTGACACACCGCTATCGCGAGCAGGCTCACTCCTACAGGGTTTTCAGGGGTAATCGATAACTCAGTCAGTGCCGTACTTCGGCGAGCGCGGCCCATACAGCAAGCCCGCCGGATGCCCGGCCGACAGCAGGCGATTGCTCGCCACGCCGGCAATCGGATAACCGGCATCGGTGGCGCTGTTGATGACCTGCTTCACCGCCGCCGTGATCAGCATGCCGATCAGGCCGCCGCCACCGTTGTTGCCGCCCTCTTCACTCGACGCCCGCGCCGCGCCGGTCCACAGCGTGGTGCCGCTCTTCAGGTCGACCAGTTTGGCCGTTGCGGTCACTGCGGTTTCGCTGCTGATCACCATATAGCGCGTACCGTATTCGGTCACGGTGATGTACAGCGCCGCGTCAGCGCCGAAGATTTCCTTCAGCTTGGCCGGCGGGGCCTGATGAATATCGTCCGGGGTGGTCAAGCCGTTCTGGCGGAACGTCTCGTCCACCAGAGTGATCGGCAGCACGTAATAGCCCGCCTCGGCCAGTGGAAAGGTCACTTGCGACAACAGACTGTACGACGCTTTCACGTCCGGCGAGGTGTTCAGCGGTGGCAGCACCAGAATGGTCTTCGGCCGCGCCTGCTTGTACGCTGAATAATCCACGGTCTTGGGCGCGACACAGCCACCCAGCACGGTCAGTGCGAGACCGGCAACGAGCACTTTCAAAGTACGCGAGATCATTTGACGTCTCCGCTCTTGGCGTTTTTAAGCAGGAAATCCATGTACGTGCCGGACTCGGGGAACAGCGCCTTTTCGGTGTTGAACTGCTGCACCATCTGATCGTCCTTGCCCAGGCTCAGATAGAGCAGGCCCAGGTGCGCGTGATATCCCGGCGGTACGGCTTTGCCAGTGGAGCGGATTTTTTGCAGGTCGCGCTCCAGCGCTTCGGCCTGGGCTTCTTTCGGCTCTTCGCCTTTGAAGTATTCGTAGACCTGCGGTTCGTAGCCTTCCCACTGGTACAGGGTTTTCGGGGCGGCACAACCGGCCAGCAACGTGCTGGCGGCCAGCGTCAGCGCCAGCAGCGCGCGCGACAGAGTCAGATTCATGGGTGTTGCTCCTTGCAGTGGGCGACGATCAGTTGCCCGGTTTCCAGGCACCGGCGTTCATGCCATCGACCAGGCGATTGATCGCCTCGCGCATGGCCAGATCGAGGACTTTGCCGTTGAGGGTGGAGTCGTAGGCAGCGGTGCCGCCGAAGCCGATGATTTCGCGGTTGGACAAGGCGTACTCGCCGGCGCCCTGGGTCGAATAGACCACTTCCGAAGTATTGATGTTGACGATGTTCAGGTTGACCTTGGCGTACGCGACCTGAGTCTTGCCGCGGCCGAGAATGCCGAACAACTGGTGGTCGCCCGTTTCTTTGCGGCCGAATTCGGTGACGTCACCGGTGACCACGTAATCAGCACCTTTGAGACGCTGGGCCTGGCCCTTGATCGCCGCTTCCTGCTGGATTTCGCCCATGTTGTCGCGATCCAGCACCGAGAACCGGTTGGTCTGCTGCAAGTGGGTGATCAGGATGGTCTTGGCCTGACCGCCGAGTCGGTCGACGCCGTCGGAAAAGATCCCGCGCATGTAGCTGGAGCGGTTATCAAACTTGCCCACGGCCATCGGCACGCGAACGCCGGTCCAGACTTGCGTGGCGCTTTCAACCTTGGCCACCGGCAACGCACGGGAGCTTTCGGTGGCGCAACCGGCGAGTGTGCCGGCCAGCGTGCCGAGCACGGCAATCGCCACGCCAGAGACCAACATCCGAGAGATCATTCTCACTGAGTATTCCTTTTTAAAAACGGCGGTGTCCCGACGCGGCAGCGCGGCGGGAGCAGAAAGGCGCGGCATTATGACAAAGTGCCATCATTGATGACAGATTTTTTTGACGTCAGTGAAATGACTAGCCGTACATTGATCGTTCCTACGCTCTGCGTGGGAATGCTGCCATGGACGCTCCGCGGCCACTGTGACGCAGAGCGTCACGGGAGGCGTTACCACGCGGAGCGTGGGAACGATCAGAGACACAGAAATCCCTTGTGGGAGCGAGCCTGCTCGCGAAAGCGGTGCATCAGACGAATCATCTTTGACTGACAGATTGCTTTCGCGAGCAGGCTCGCTCCCACAGGGTTTGGTGTTTGGCTTTGGGGAAGGGATCAGTGGAAATCCCGGCTTTGCACACGAATACCGCTGAGCAGCGGGCTGAGGTCGCTCAGGCGGCCGGCGATCAGGTGGCGCACGTCGCCTTCGCGCTCCCAGCGGCCATCGACCCGGAGCAATTGCGCACCGACCAGCACTTGCCGCTGACGCTCGGCCAGGTCGCGCCAGACCACCACGTTGACGTTGCCGAACTCGTCTTCCAGGGTCACGAACGTCACGCCGCTGGCCGTGCCGGGGCGTTGCCGAACGGTGACCAATCCGGCGATGCTCACCGGTCTGCCATGTTCAATATCCTGCAACTCCCGCGAACTGCGGCAACGTCGCGCTTTCAATTCGCCGCGCAACAGCGCCAGTGGATGCGGCCCCAGCGTGGTACCCAACGTGGCGTAATCGGCGTGCAGGTCTTCACCCACACTGGGTTTGGGCAGCACGATTTGCACCTCTTCCTCGCTGGGCAGCCCGGCAAACAGGCCAAGTTGTTTCTGCACCCCCGCCACTTCCCAGCGCGCCCGATGGCGGTGCCCGGCCAGACCGCGTAGCGCTCCGGAATCGGCGAGCAGCGCTTGCGCCCGGCTGTCGAGGGCCGCCCGCTCGCCCAGGTCGGCGACATCGGCAAACGCCCCGCGCTGGCGCGCCGCTTCGATGCGCCGGGCGTCGTCCTCGCGAAAGCCCTTGATCATGCGCAAACCCATGCGAATCGCCGGCTGTGCCCCGGTGGTGGTTTCCAGGCTGCAATCCCAATCGCTGGCGCGCACGTCCACCGGACGGATCTGCAATTGATGGCGGCGCGCGTCCTGAAGAATCTGGTCCGGGCTGTAGAAGCCCATCGGCCAACTGTTGATCAGCGCACAGGCGAACGCCGCCGGTTCATGGCATTTGAGCCAGCAACTGGCGTAAGTCAGCAAGGCAAAACTGGCAGCGTGGGACTCGGGGAAACCGTAACTGCCAAAGCCCTTGATCTGCTCGAATATCTGCGCGGCGAATTCCGGTGTATAGCCGTTCTTCTTCATGCCGGCAGCGAGTCGTTCCTTGTGCGGTTCCAGTCCGCCGTGACGTTTCCATGCGGCCATGGAGCGGCGCAATTGATCGGCCTCGCCGGGGCTGTAGTCGGCGGCGACGATGGCAATCTGCATGACCTGCTCTTGAAACAGCGGTACGCCGAGGGTGCGTTTGAGCACCACTTCCAGCTCCGGCGACGGGTAGCTGTCTTTTTCTTCCTTATTACGCCGGCGCAGGTACGGATGGACCATCCCGCCCTGAATCGGTCCCGGCCGGACGATGGCCACTTGAATGACCAGATCGTAGAACGTCTGCGGGCGCAAGCGCGGCAGCATCGACATCTGCGCGCGCGATTCGATCTGGAACACGCCGACGGTATCGGCGCGGCTGATCATGTCGTAGGTCGGTTTGTCTTCGGGAGGAATCGTCGCCAGAGTCAAATTCAGATCGCGGTGGCGGCGCAGCAGATCGAAACAGCGGCGGATCGCACTGAGCATGCCCAACGCCAGGATATCCACCTTGAGCAGACCGACTGCATCGAGATCGTCCTTGTCCCACTGGATGATGGTGCGATCGGCCATCGCTGCGTTTTCAACGGGCACCAGGGTGTCCAGCGGTTGCTCGGAAATCACGAAACCGCCGGGGTGCTGCGACAGGTGCCGGGGGAAACCGATCAGTTGCCCGGTCAGGCTCAAGACGCGGCGCAGCAGCGGGCTGTCGGGGTCGAAGCCGCCTTCGCGCAAGCGTTCCAGCGGCGGCACTTCATCGCTCCAGCGACCACAACAATCGGCCAATGCGTTGATCTGGTCCGGCGGCAGGCCCAGGGCCTTGGCCACATCACGCACCGCGCCGGTGGCGTGATAGGTGCTGACCACGGCGGTCAGTGCCGCGCGCCGCCGGCCGTATCGATTGAACACGTATTGCAGGACTTCTTCGCGACGCTCGTGTTCGAAGTCGACATCGATGTCCGGCGGCTCGTTGCGCTCTTTGGACATGAAACGTTCGAACAGCAAGGTGGTGCGGTCCGGGTCGATTTCGGTGATGCCCAAGGCAAAGCACACCGCCGAGTTGGCCGCCGAACCACGCCCCTGGCAGAGAATTTCCTGCTTGCGGGCAAAATCCACCACGTCGTGCACGGTGAGAAAATAGCTTTCGTAGCCAAGTTCGGCGATCAGTTTCAATTCTTTGTTGATCTGCCTCAGCACCTTGAAGGGCGCGCCTTTTTTCCAGCGCCAGGCAATGCCCTGTTTTGTCAGATGGCGCAACCACGAACTGGCACTGTGGCCTTCGGGCACCAGCTCTTTGGGATACTGATAACGCAATTCGCCCAGATCGAAGGTGCAGCGCCGGGCCAGTTTTACCGATTCGTCCAGCAAGGCCGGCGGATACAGCGCTTGCAGCATCTCGACACTGCGCAAGTGCCGCTCGCCATTGGGATGCAGGCGCAAGCCTGCCTCGGCCACCGGGACGTGGTGCCGGATCGCCGTCATGGTGTCCTGCAAGGCACGGCGGCCACGGGCGTGCATGTGCACATCGCCGCTGGCGACCGCCGGAATCTGCCACTGCGCCGCCAGACTCAATAACGCTGCCAGCCGCTGCTGATCGTCCTGCCCGCGATGCAACTGCACCGCCAGCCACAGTTGCGCGCCGAACGTCTGTTTCAGCCAGGCGCCCTCTTCTCCTTGATCGGGCGAATCCGGCACCCACAACACCAGCAATCCCGGCAACGGCTCGTCGAAGTCCTCGCGAAGCACCTGATACTGGCCTTTTTGCGTGCGGCGCCGGGCGCGGGTGATCAAGCCGCACAACGCCTGATAACCGGCAAGGTTCTCCACCAGCAGCACCAGTTTCGGGCCGTTGTCGATGCGTATTTCGCTGCCGATGATCAGTGGCAATTCAACGGATTTCGCCACTTGCCAGGCGCGCACGATGCCCGCCAAGGTACATTCGTCGGTGATTGCCAAGGCGTGATAGCCGTGCTTTTTCGCGCGCTGAAACAGCTCCAGGGCACTGGAGGCACCGCGCTGGAAACTGAAGTTCGACAGGCAGTGCAGTTCGGCATAACCGGCGCTCATGCAAACCAGCCCTGCAGCCACAGGGGGCCGTCCTCGCCCACCGCACGCCAGGCCCAGCCCTGCTGGCCGGCGCGATTCTGGATGAGGTAGTAATCGCGGCGCACATCCTCACCGTCCCACCAGCCGGATTCGATGCGCTCCGGCCCCATGAGAATCCGCGCCGAGCCGTGCGGCACGCTCTGTGGTTCGTCGAGCAGCCAGCCCGGACGCAGGACGTTGGGCAAACCGCTGCAACGCTGTTTGTCGACGCCGTGCTGCCAGGCACGCTCGGGCCGGTGGTCGGCCTGAAAACGCAGTCCTTGCACCGCGTCATCGCCCAGCCGGGCACGCAGGCGCTCGCGCAATTGCTCCCAGGGCAGGGTCTGTTGCGTACGCTCATCGAACAATTGCTGAAACTGCGGGACGAAACTCGGCAGGTCCTCGGCGCGCAGGCGAAAGCCGCGCACCGGTGCCTCGACCTGCACCTGCTCCAGACGCCCACGGGCCAGCTCGAAGAGCATCGCCGGATCACGCTCGGCACTGAGCAGGCCGACCTTGATCACCGTGTCCGGCAGACCGGCGTGTTCCAGCAGCAGGTCGAAGCGCTGCACGCCGCTGTCGCGTCCACAGAGGAATGCCGACAGATCGCCGGTCAGACGGCGTAACGGAAACAGCAGTGCCTGATGAGATTGCACGTCGAAATTCAGCTCGATGCGCACGTCGAAACGGTCTGGCGGCAGGTAAAACTCCAGCGCCAGTGGGCGCGCGCCGAACAAGGTGTCGAGGTGCTTGAGCATCTGCGCTTCGAACCGCCGGGCCAGGGCCTGACGCGGCAGGCTCTGCACTTGATTGAGCGTGCGCAGGCCCATACGCGTCAACGCCGTGGCCACGCTCGGCTCCAGCCCGACGCGGTCGACAGGCAATCGCCCCAGGTGATGTTGCAAAGCCTCACCGTCCGGCACCACCAGACCGTCATACGCATTGGCCAACACCCGCGCCGCTGCCGGGTTCGGCGCCGCGACGATGCGGTGGCGAAAGCCCAGGTCGGTCAGTTCCTGACGCAGGCGCGCCTCGAACTGCACCCAGGTGCCGAACAGTCCCAGGCTCGACTCGATCTCGAACACCACGGTCCGCGGGTAATGCACGCTGACCTGCGCACTGAAACGGTAGGCCCACGCGGCGAGAAACTGCTGCCAGTGTTCGACCTCGGCCACCTCATAATCGGCGGTGGCAAAGCCTTTGCTCATGGCCTGGGCGGCAGTCATCGACATGCCGGAACGCAAGCCGAGTTGGCGCGCCGCCGGATTCACCGCTTGCAACACCCGGCGCTGGGCCGGACCGCTGAGCAAGACCAACGGCTCAGCGGCATCGGGGCGCTGGCGCAGCACGGCGTCGAGGGCCAGTTGCGGAAACACGATACACACCCAGCGCATGGCGGCCTCAGTGCCCCACGGCAAAGGCAATTGGCGTCGTCCGCGCCAGCCCGCCACGGCATTTGAGGACGCGCAGTTGTGCAGGCCTGGCGTCGATGGCAATACGCAGTGCTGCCGGTGACGGGTTGACGGCTTCGCTCAACGGTCGCCAGGCAAACGCGAGGGTCTGGCCGGTTTCCGCCGCCACTTGCAAACGCCGCAATGCGCGGTCATCGGCCTTGTTTGGCCAGCACAGCACCGCGCCGCAACTGCCCGAACGCAAACATTGCTCCGCCGCCCACAAGGCATCGCGCTCGCTGGCCTGAATCACCGACAACTGACGCAGATCGACCCCGGCGTTTTCCCACGCTTGCGGGTACGGCAAGAACGGCGGCGCCACCAGCACAATGCGCTCGCCGGCCGCGGCCAATCGCGCCAGCGTCGGCCAGACCAGTTGCAACTCACCGACACCGGGGCCGGCCAGAAGGATTTCACTCAGCGCAGCCTCCGGCCAGCCACCGCTGGGCAGTGCCGCGTCCAGCGCGGCGTGGCCGGTCGGCTGCGGGCTGGCGGCCGGTGGCGCAGGCCGGCCTCTCCAGACCTGGCCGCCATTGAACAGGGTATCCAACGCAACGACGGCGCCCATCAGCCTTGCCTCACCAGACCGCAGAACACCCCTTCGATGGCCAGGTCCTGATCGTCGCGCACGACAATCGGCTGATACGCCGGGTTGCGTGGTAACAGCCGCACCTCTGCGCCGACACGTTCGAAGCGCTTGATGGTGACTTCGCCGTCGAGCCGTGCCACCACGATCTGCCCATTGAGTGCCTCGGGATTGCGCCGCACGCCGACCAGATCGCCGTCGAGAATGCCGTCCTCGATCATCGAATCGCCCTGCACCCGCAGCAGGTAGTCGGGGGTGCGGGAGAAAAGTGCCGGGTCGAGCATCAAGCGACTATGAATGTCGGCATCGGCGCCAATCGGCGCGCCGGCGGCCACGCGACCGAGCACGGGGATGTCGAGCAGCTCGGGGCGCGCCGGCTGTCCGAGCAGGCGAATGCCCCGGGCCTGATGCGCATTGACCTCGATAAATCCGGCCTCGGTGAGCGCCAGCACGTGCTTGCGCGCCACGCTGCGGGAGGCAAAACCAAAAGCCTCGCTGATCTCAGCGAGGCTTGGGGGCTGACCGTGTTCGGCGATGCGTTCGCGGATAAAGGTCAGGATGGCGGTACGGCGGGGAGTCAGGTTTGTCATGGAGTACATTTGTACTCCTGTAGGATTTTCCTGACAAGAACCGCCAGTCGGCCTAAGCCGACGTAGGAGCTGCCGAAGGCTGCGATCTTTTGATCTGATCGTTCCCACGCCCTGCGTGGGAATGCCCCAAGGGACGCTCCGCGTCCAGTGGCGCGGAGCGTCACGGGCTGCGTTCCTTTGCTGCGCGTGGGAGCGATCAATGTCGTCAGTTCAGCCCACGTTCGGCGAGAAACCCTGCGATGTAATCGATAAACGCCACAACTTTCGCCGTCGCCCGCCGATGGCTCGGATACACCGCAAGAATGTGCGGGCCGAAGGTGTCGGGGTCGATCGCGTAATCAGCCATGACCCGCACCAGTCGCCCATCCGCGAGGTACGGCGCGGCGCTCCACAACGGCGTATGCAATAAACCGCGACCGGCCAGGGCGCTGGCCAGCAGCAGATCGTAATTGTCGCTGCGCAACCGCGGCGCCGTCGGTTGGGCCAGGCTCAGGCGCTGGCCATCGCGCTCGGCCCACCAGAACTCGCGGCTGAGCAACGGATGCTGATACCACAGCCACTCATGCTGTTCGAGGGTTTGCGGATTGACCGGCAAACCTGCGCGCGCCAAATATTGCGGGCTGCCACACAAGGCCAGGCGATTGCTGCCGACCACCCGCGCGATCAACCCCGGCAAATCGTCATGCCCCTCACGCAGCGCCAGGTCATAGCCGCTTTCCAGCAAATTGACGAAGGCGTCGCACAGGTCCACTTGCAGGCTGATCTGCGGGTACTGCTGCAAAAAGCCGTCGCACACCTGATCGAGAAAAGCCCGACCATAGGCCAGCGGTGCGGTGATTTTCAGACTGCCGCGCAGGCCGTGTTGCAACTGTTCGATTTCCTCCCCTGCCTCGTCCAGTCGCTGCAATACCAGCCGCGCGGTTTCCAGGTACACCCGGCCGATCTCGGTCAGCAGAATTCGCCGTGTGCTGCGCTCGAACAGCCGCGCACCCAACTCCGACTCCAGGTGGTTGACCGCTTTGGTCAAGGCCGACGGGGTCTTGCCCAATTGCTCGGCGGCGCGGCTGAAACTGCCGAGCTGCGCGGTGACCACGAACATTTTCAGTGCACCCAGCTTGTCCATGCTTTTTCCATTCAGGCAAAAACGTTTTTCGTGAGGGAAGCGTTCTGTCGGCCGATTGCAGCCAGTAATCTGGCCATCAGACGCAATAACAAGGAAATCTTCAATGATAAGATTCATTCCCAAGCTGCTGGTTGCCGCTGTAAGTTTTGCCTCGATGGAAGCCATGGCCGCTGCCGATCTGGTGTTGCTCAATGGCAAGATTTTCACTGCCGACCGCACGCAACCGAAGGTCCAGGCGCTTGCCGTGGGACAGGGCAAAGTGCTGCAAGTCGGCACCGATGCACAGATCAAGGCGCTGATCGAGACCGCCACCCAAGTTATCGATCTGCAAGGTAAAGCCCTGATGCCGGGGCTGGTCGACAGCCATTCCCACGCCATTTTCGGCGGGCTGGAAATGGTCTCGGCGAACATGGCTGACGAAATCGTCAGTCTCGACGAACTGCAAAACCGCCTGCGTGGCTGGCGCGAAGACGGCAAGGCAAAACACGGCGATGTGCTGAGCATTGCCGGCATGAGTTCGGTGTACTGGGCGCAGGCCGAAGCCTTGGGCAAAACCTTCAACAGCGGCGAATGGGCCGACGTGCCGGTGGTGTTCGTCGGCAGCGATCACCACACCGCGTGGGCCAACAACGTCATGCTCAAACGCGCCGGCATCGACGCCGCGCTGCTGCAATCCTTGCCAGAGGCCGAGAAGGACACCATTGGCAAACTGGCCAACGGCGAGCCCAACGGCTTTGTGGTCGACGCTGGCTGGGATCGGGTCGCCTCGAAGATGCCGGTGCCAAGCCCTGCCGACATGCTCAGCGCCGCCAAATCAGCCGTGCGCTACAACAACAGTCTGGGCATCACGGCATGGATGGACCCGGCGGCCAACGCCGCACCGGGTGAAGCAGTGTTCGCTCTCAAACCCACCGAGAAGTCCGTCGGTGTGCTGCCGGCCTACAAGGCACTGGCCGAAAGTGGCGAGATGAGCGTGCATGTCGCCGCGCTGCTGGTCGCCAATCCGAAAAGTGTTCCGGCCGATCTTGATACGCTGGACAAGGTGCGCCAGCAGTTTCAAGGCATACCCAACCTGACCCTGCCAGGGGTGAAGATTTTCGCCGACGGCGTGATCGAATTTCCGGCGCAAAGCGCGGCGATGATTGACCCCTACAGCAACTCGCACAAACAGGGCGAATTGCTCATCGATCCGCAGCACTTCGGCGAACTGGTCAGCGCCATCGACCAGCGCGGCTGGCGGGTACACATCCACGCCATCGGTGACCGTGCGGTGCGCGAAGCGCTCAACGGCATCGCCCAGGCGCGCAAGGATCGCCAGAGCGGCATCAGCCACTCGATCACTCACCTGCAGATGGTCAACCCGAAAGAATTCGCCCGCTTCAAGCCGCTTGGGGTCATCGCCTCGATGCAACTGCTCTGGGCCAGCGCCGACGACTACACCACCGAGATGATCAAGCCCTACGTCAGCGCCCTCGCCTTTCGCTATCAATACCCGGCGCACTCACTGCTCAAGCAGGGCGCGACGATTGCCGGCGCCAGTGACTGGCCGGTCTCATCACCGAACCCGTTCAACGCCATGGCCCAGGCGATCACTCGTGTCGGCCCGCTGGGCGTGCTCAATGCCGACGAGCGCCTGGACCGCGAAACCCTGTTTTATGCCTACACCGCCAACGCCGCGCGAGCCATTGGCCTGGACCGGCAGATTGGCTCGCTGACCCCGGGCAAGCAGGCGGACTTCATTGTTCTGGATCGCGATGTGTTCAGCGTCGATGACAAAGCCCTGCACGACACCCAGGTGTTGCAGACCTGGTTTGCCGGTCGCAAGGTCTACACCGCCGCTCAATAACAACACCATCGCCCTTTGTAGGAGTGAGCCTGCTCGCGATAGCGGTGTATCAGATGTCGATGTGTTGTCTGACACACCGCTATCGCGAGCAGGCTCACTCCTACAGGGACTTTTGGGGCGGCTGAGATTGCATTCCCGCCCCAGTTTTCATACTGCCCAACAATAATCACAACATCGGGACTTCACATGAAAGCCTTGCCCCTGTTCGCCCTGAGTTTCTTCAGCGTGCTGCCGTTGAGCAGCCACGCGATCGCGTTGAACGACGATTTCGCCGTGCTGGTGGATCTGACCCTCGCCAGTGATTACCGCACGCGCGGCATTTCGCAAACCCAAAATGACCCTGCCGCGCAGGCCGGCCTGACCCTGGCGCACAGCAGCGGTCTGTATCTGGGCGCGTGGAGTTCCAACGTCGATTTCGGCGGTGGCCTGAAGACCCGTCAGGAAGTCGATTACTACGCCGGTTGGCTATGGCAGGCGAGCGAGGATGTCAGTCTGGACCTGGGCTATCTCAAGTATGCCTACCCCAGGGAAAGCCAGTTCAACCAGAGCGAGGTCTACGCGATTTTCGGCGCGTACGGCGTCAGCGTGGCGGCGTACTACTCCAGCGATGCGCCGGGCATCGATAGCCAGCAGAACTCGCTCTACACCTACGTCAGTTATGAAACGCCATTGCCTTTCGATTCGGCGTTGGCACTGCGTTACGGCCGTATGGATTTCAAGGACCCGTACCTGTATTCGGCGTCCGGGCAGGCGCAGGACAGTTATCGGGAATGGGAGGTCAAAGTCACCCACAACCTGGCCGGCGTGGTGCTGGGCCTCAGCTATATCGACACTGACCTCTCGCAAACGCAATGCCTGAGCAACTGGGGCTTCAAAGACGTCTGCGCCGCGACCGTCGTCGCCAGCGTCAGCAAATCTTTCTGATAACCGCTCCCACAGGGGATTTATGATTCGGCTCGATATGCGGGGTTCACCGCGAAAAACTGTGGGAGCGAGCCTGCTCGCGAAGGCGGTGTGTCAGTCACCGAAGTATTGACTGACGGAATGCTTTCGCGAGCAGGCTCGCTCCCACAGGGGGTCGTGGTCTATTCAGCGTTTGAGGATCTGGTCCATGACCCAGTCGGTTTTGACGGCTTGCTCGGCCACGGCGGGATGGCGGGATTCGCCACGAATGTGCGCATTCATCCCGAGCACGTGATGCCATTGAATATGCTCATGATGAGCAATCTCCAGACTGATCTGCTCATCGGCAAACAAGTGCAGCGGATGCTCGTCAAACACCGAAAAGCCAATCCGCCCCTGGCTGCCGATGATTTCGACGCGGTCTTCGCGCCGGTCCGCAACGAAATTCCAGCAGCCCATGCCCAGTGCTCCCGAAGCAAACCGCCAACTGGCACTGACCGCATCTTCCGCCGCATACAGACCCGCTTGCCGTGCGGTGAAACCGGCGACTTCAACGATGTCGCCGAGCAAATACTGGAACAAGTCCAAACCATGGCTGGCCAGATCGGCGAAATAACCACCGCCCGCCACCGCCGGATCGGTGCGCCAATTGTCACGGCCCTCCAGATCCACCGGCGACGGCGCTTTGGTCAGTGTCCAGCTCAGGTGGCGGACCTCGCCGATACGCCCTTCCTCCAGCCACTGGCGCACTTGCGCGAAGCGCGGTAGCGAGCGGCGGTAATAGCTGACAAACAAATGCAGACCGGCAGCGGCAAACGCCTGCAGCATCTCGCGGCTCTGCCCGGCATTGAGCGCCATGGGTTTTTCCACGCAGCAATGCTTGCCGGCGGCGGCGACTTTCAGGCTGTAGGCGTGGTGGCTGTCGGGTGGTGTGGCGATGTACACCGCGTCCACCTGCGGATCGTTGATCAGCGCATCGACCTCGGTGTACACCCGTTCGATGCCGTGACGCGCGGCGTAATCGCTCACCGCTTCCAGGCGACGGCCCATCACCGCCACCAGCGCCGAACCGGGCGCCTTGTAAAAGGCCGGCCCACTCTTGCGTTCCGCCACGCTGCCACAACCGATCATGCCCCAGCGCACCACGTTCATGCCCCAGTCCTCAGCCGATGCGCAGAGCGCGCAGATCGAGGTGACCGTCCTTGAGCGGCGGGCACCAGTAATAGCCGCCGGTAATCGGTCGGCTGATGCGATACAGGCCATCGGTGATGCCGTCTTCCAGACCGCTCATGCGCCGCAGTTGCGCTTCGAAGGCATCCAGCGAGAAGCCGAAAGCCAGGAACATCAAACCCGCGCGATCACCTTCGATCCATGGCATCGAACGGCGCACGACAAACGCCTCCGGCGCGAAGCTTTCCTGGGCGGTACGTTTGACGTGAGCGGAGATTGGCGCGTCGTCGATTTCTTCGTTATCGCTCAAGCGACGGCCCATGATGTCGTCCTTGGCACTAGCGGATAACCGATGGAAACCCTTGAGGTCGTGCTGCCACTGCTGGATGGCGGCGAAGCTGCCGCCGATCAATCCATCAGCACCAGTGCTTTGCAGCGCGGCGGCAATGGCGGCGTCATCGTGCGGGTTTTCCGTGCCGTCTTCGTAACCGGTGAGATCGTGGCCGTCCATGTGGCGGAAGGCTTCCTGCACCTGCACCAGGCGCAAGGCCGGGGCCAGCGCGGCTTCGAAGGCATTGCAGCGGTTGAGCAGTTCACCGCGGTCGACGCCGTGCAGCCAGACCCACAGCGCGTGCTGGGTCGACGGGTTGTTCACGCCAACGCCAGTCATTGCCGGGAAACTGCGCAGGCCGTCGATTTCCACATCCAGCGCCTTGGTCAACGACTCACCAAAACCGACCACCGCCGACTTGCCATCCACCAGCATCAGCAGGTTGTCGATCGCTTGCGGCAAGGCTTCAACCGACGCCAGGGCGAAAAACAGATGACGTGCTTGCGCAGGAACAGGGGTGGCGAGAATGCCCGGCTGGTAGTAACTCATGTGAACTCCTTGAAAAAGTGCGCGGAGTTTACCTGTAGCCGGATGGTTTGTGTGGGTTCCGATAGCGGCCATGAGGCCATCGTATCAGCGCTCGCTGACTTCGGTCAGCGCGCTCAATGCCAACGCATTGGCGGTGGCTGCGCCACTGGCGGTGTTATCGAAGATGCACCAAGTGTCTTTGCCCGCGCCGCTCGCGCTTCGCAGGACCTGAGCAAGACGCTGGAGATAAGCCGAGTCATAGGCGCTGTGATAAATACGCGGCGAGCCGTGCAGGCGCCAATATTGCAGGCCTAGCCAGCCGCCCGGCGCCGCGTCGGTGCTGATCCGCGACGGATCGACCACCGCCCGGGCAATCTGCAAATCCTGCAACAGCGCCTCGGCGCCGGTCCACGATTCGTGTCGCGGCTCCAGCACCACGGCGCCCTGGAAACGTTCGCGCAAGACGCGAAAAAACGCCTCGGCAGCGGGCGCGTCGAACGCCAGTTTCGGCGGCAATTGCAGCAGCAGACAGCCCAGTTTTTCACCCAGACCTTCGCACTGTCCGAGAAACTCATCAAGCGCAGCCGCGCTGCCCGCCAGACGCTGCTCATGGCTGATGAGCTTGGGTACTTTGACTGCGAAGCGAAAGCCTGGCGGAACCGAATCGGCCCAACGCTCATAGGTCTGCCGACGATGCGGGCGATAGAACGAACTGTTGATTTCCACACAGTTGAAACGCGCCGCATAGCGTTGCAGATGCGTGCCTTCCTCCGGGAAGGCCGGCCAGTGCTCGCGGCCAAGGCTTGAGCCCGCGCAACCGATGAAAATCGCTGGTTCGTTCAAGCGCCTGGCATCATTTCTTGCGCGGCAGCACGGCGCCAAGCACCTGCTTGGCCGTTTGCACGATCACCCCCGCCTCGTCCGGATCGCCTTTGAGCAAGGTCGTGGCGAATGCCTTTGCCTGCTCCAGCTTGATGTGCGGTGGCAACGGCGGCACGTTCGGGTCGGTCTTGAACTCGATCAGCACGGGCACATCCGAGGCCAGTGCCTGCTCCCAGGCCGCCGCCACGTCTTCTTCGCGATCGACAAAGATGCCCTTGAGGCCGATGGAAATGGCGAACAGGTGATAAGGCACATCGGGGATGCTTTGTGACGCCTCGAACTTCGGATCGCCCTCCATCACCCGCTGTTCCCAGGTCACCTGGTTGAGGTCCTCGTTGTTGAACACTGCGCAGATCCATTTCGGGCTCGCCCATTGCCGCCAGTATTTGGCGACGGTGATCAGCTCGGCCATGTTGTTCATCTGCATCGCGCCGTCGCCGACCAGGGCAATCACCGGGCGTTCCGGAAAAGCGAATTTGGCCGCGATCGCATAGGGCACCGCAGCGCCCATCGAGGCCAGGCCACCGGACAGCGAGCATTTCATCCCGCGGCGGATTTTCAAGTCACGGGCGTACCAGTTGGCGCAGGAGCCGGAGTCGCTGGTGATGATCGCCTGATCGGGCAAGCGCGGTGACAGCTCGAACACCACGCGTTGCGGATTGATCGGCTTGGCCTTGACCATGGCGCGCTTTTCCAGGGTTTTCTCCCAGGTGCTGCGCCAGCCCTCGACTTTTTTGCGCCACTTGTTTGAGGTTTTCTGCTCGAGCAAAGGCAACAGCGCGGCGAGGGTTTCGGCTGAATCGCCGACCAGATTGACCTCCATCGGATAACGCAGGCTGAGCATGTCCGGTTGCAAATCGATCTGCACCCCACGCGCCTGGCCTTCCTTGGGCAGGAATTCGGAATAGGGAAAGCCCGAGCCGACCATCAGCAAGGTGTCGCATTCGCTCATCAGCTTGTAGCTGGGTTCGGTGCCGAGCAGGCCGATGCTGCCGGTGACCCACGGCAGATCGTCGGGCAACGCGGCTTTGCCGAGCAAAGCCTTGGCGACGCCGGCACCGAGTTTTTCCGCCACGGCGATCACCTGGTCGGTCGCTTCCAGCGCCCCGGCACCGACCAGAATTGCGACTTTCTCGCCGCGGTTGAGGACCTCGGCGGCGCGCTGCAAATCGGCGTCGTAAGGCACGACTTTCGGCTTGCTGTAGCCGACGCCGGAGTGCGCGGTGCCGTGAGCGCGGGGTGGTTGTTCGTAAGGCAGATCCTGCAAATCGTTGGGCAGGATCAGCGCAGTAACGCGGCGCTCGCCCACAGCCGTGCGCACGGCGCGGTCGAGCAGATGGCGCACCTGTGCCGGCGCCGAAGCCTGCTGCACGAACGCGCCGGCGACGTCCTTGAACATCGACACCAAGTCCAGTTCCTGCTGGTAATGACTGCCCAGCGCCGTGCGCGCCTGCTGACCGACAATGGCCAACACCGGCATGTGATCCATGCGCGCATCGTAAAGACCAGTGATCAGGTGTGAAGCGCCGGGGCCGGAGGTGGCGATACACACGCCCAGCTCACCGGTGAATTTGGCGTGCGCCGAGGCCATGAACGCGGCCATTTCCTCATGTCGCGCCTGTACGAATTCGATCTTGCCTTTCGCCCGGGCCATGGCGCCGAAGACGCCATTGATACCGTCGCCCGGATATCCAAAAATCCGCGTCACGCCCCATTCGCTGAGCCGCTCGACCAGAAAATCCCCTACCGTCATCGTCATCTCGATCCTCGCCTTTCACCGCTGCATGGATGTGTAAGGGTCTGGACAGTGAGGTGCGCGGCGAAGTTTCGATGGATTGCACCCGGGCCGGAATTGCCCAGGGCGCCAGGGCAGCCATTGACGAATTTATTGAGGCGAGCACCCTGTCCTGCGGTCGATTGATGAATGATCGGAGGATTCGTCATGACTGAAGTACAAACCTTGTTGCTCGAACGCAACGACTGGGTGCCAAACAATCCGCGTCTGCCGGTGTTGATCTATCGCAACGCGATTGCCATCGAGGGCGACGATCCGGCGGTGCGCTTCGAGCAGGTTTTCAGCGCCAATGGCTGGCCGCCGCAGTGGCGCTACGGGATTTATGATTATCACCACTACCACACTGAAGGCCATGAGGTGCTCGGCGTGGCGGCAGGCAAAGCGCGGTTGATGCTGGGCGGGCCCGATGGCCACGCGGTCGAGGTCAACGCCGGAGATGCGCTGTTACTGCCGGTCGGGACCGGGCATTGCAACCTGTGGTCGAGCGAAGATTTCCTGGTGGTGGGGGCGTATCCGCCGGGGCAGCAAGCGGATATTTGCCGGGATGCGCCGAGTGAAGAGCAGTTGGCGCGTATTGCGAAGCTTGCATTTCCTGAGACTGATCCGGTGCAAGGAAACGGTGGCGCGTTAGCCCAATACTGGCATTGATGGTTCAACACATAACCCTGTAGGAGTGAGCCTGCTCGCGATAGCGGTGTACCAGTCAATACATTATTTGCCTGACACACCGCTATCGCGAGCAGGCGAAGGCCTACAAGGGGGTTTGGGTTGACAGGGAAATCTGTGGGGGGTGGCATGGGCGGGCATTTTTCCCTACGGTGTCTACCTACGCCATCCCAGCATCGACGAGGTCCGTTTCATGAGCAAAACGTCTTACGTTCCGCCCAAGGTCTGGAAACACGAAGCCCCTTCCGGCGGCCATTTCGCCAGCATCAACCGCCCGGTCGCCGGGCCGACCCATGACAAGCCATTGCCGGTCGGCAAGCACCCGTTGCAACTGTATTCGCTGGCCACGCCCAACGGCGTCAAAGTCACCATCCTGCTTGAAGAACTGCTCGCGCTCGGGCACAGCGGGGCCGAGTACGACGCGTGGCTGATCCGCATTGGCGAAGGCGACCAGTTCTCCAGCGGCTTCGTCGAGATCAATCCGAATTCAAAGATCCCCGCACTGCTCGATCGCAGCGTCGAACCGCCGATCCGGGTGTTCGAGTCCGGTTCGATCCTGCTGTATCTGGCGGAAAAATTCGGCGCCCTGCTACCCAGGGATCCGGCCGGGCGCACCGAAACCCTCAACTGGCTGTTCTGGCAAATGGGCTCGGCGCCGTATCTGGGCGGCGGTTTCGGGCATTTCTATGCCTACGCGCCGGAGAAGCTCGAATACCCGATCAACCGCTTCACCATGGAAGCCAAGCGGCAGCTGGACGTACTGAATCGCCGTCTCGCCGATAACCGTTACCTGGCCGGCGACAGCTACACCATCGCCGATATCGCGGTCTGGCCGTGGTACGGGCAACTGGTGCGCAACAATGTGTATTCGGCGGCGGAGTTTCTGGCAGCGCATGAATACACCCACGTGCAGCGCTGGGCGGAAGAAATCGCCCAGCGGCCGGCAGTTAGTCGCGGACAGCGGGTGAATCGTACCTGGGGCGATGAAGAGAGTCAGGTGCCGGAGCGGCATCAGGCGCAGGATCTAGACTGAGACCGAAAACCGCATAACCCTGTGGGAGCGAGCTTGCTCGCGAAAGCGGAGTATCAGACAACGCATCTGTTGAATGACACACCGCGTTCGCGAGCAGGCTCGCTTCAAGTGTCGAGCGGCGTTTGCGGCGTATCCGGATTGAGCTGGCGGCGGCGAAACTGCCCGGGCGGCTGACCATGGATCTGGCGAAAACGGCGCGAGAAATACGCCTCGTCGGCAAACCCGCACAAGCGCGCGACCTCGCCCACCGAGCGCGTGCTGTTGAGCAGAAAATTGCGTGCGGCGTGCATGCGCCGCTCCAGCACCAGTTCGGTGAATGTCTTGCCGATTTCCTTGCGCAGCCAGTGCGTCAGGTAAGTCGGTGACAGATACGTCGCGGCAGCGACCTTGATCAGGTTGAGATCGGGATCGGCGATGTTCTTGCGCAAGTATTCGAACATCCGGCTCAGAGCGTCACGACGGCTGTTCTCCGCAGCATTCTCCTCCGCCAGACGCTTGAGTGGTTCGGCGTAGAGAAAACACACGCTGCCAATCAGTTGCAGCAACAAGCCCTTGAGCATTTCCCGCGTGCCGAACTGACGGTTCTCATCGAGGGCGCGCATCTGCTCGATCAGGCCGCAGACCTGAGCGAAATCTTCGTCGCCAAGGATGAAGTCCAGATGCTCCTGAAAGCGGAACGGCGACAGCTCCGGCGCCAACAGGATCGAGACCTCTTCCAGATCCATCGGGTCGCACTGCAAATGCGGCAACAGAAAGGTCTGGGAAAAGTTGATCACGATGAAATTGCTGTCCGCCGGATGCGGAATGACGTGTACGCGATGGGGCAGGATGAAGGCCAGAGTGTTACGCGGGAATGGCCGTTGCACGCTGCCGATGTGCTGAACGGTGTCGCCACCGAGGTTGATCTGAATTTGAAAATACTCATGGCGGTGAGGACTGGTCTCGGCGCGCCGGCCCCTTTTGTCGCGAATATAGAAATCGGTCAATTCGCTGCGTTGCTGCATGACGTAGGTCGGGATACGGCTGAGTGACGACATGGGTGGGGAGTCCTCCGGGCAGTGAGGTGGCGTCTGTCATCTTGCAGGGTTGGGCTGAGGGCGGCAACAAGTCATACGATGACATCAACGCTCGGCAACTATTTCCCCTGCTGAGTGGCAATGCGCGTGTCCAAAAACAAGATTCTTTTTAATTCCTGACAGGTCCTTATTAATCAAACAGTTATCACTGTTTAGCAGGTCGGACCGCCAACGATATTCAGATTTATGTTTTTGGACAGGTTAGCCAAAGTTGTTTCCCTCAAGAAAAAACGTTCTAACACCTCGGTTGATTTAGCGATGTTGTACGACCACTGTAATGACCAACGCAGCCCAACCTCTTTCAAAAACAATCAAAGGTGCGCACGTCATGATCCTGCTATTCCCCCTCGCCACCCCTCTCGACCTCACCTTGATGACAGTCGCAGACCGACGTTGTTGAACGTCTGAAGCCTGCGCTTCAGCCACGCCCGCTTCACGTTCGATTGCCCTGCCCGCCATCTACGGGCAACGGCGTCGGCTGCTCGAAAAATCTCGACTCTTCTAACAATAACGAGGTCTTTGCATGTCCAACTCTCATTCCTCCAGTGCCACCGTGCCGCCGGTGATTGCCGGTTCACGCGATGCCGTCTCGGCACAGCGGCTGCCAACCCGGCGGCGCTGGTTCATGCTGTCGTTGTTGCTGATTGCGACGATCATCAATTACATCGACCGTGTGAACATCTCGATTGCCGCGCCCTTCATGGCCAAGGATCTTGGCCTGGACAAGATCGAGATGGGCCTGATCTTTTCCGCCTTCGCCTGGACCTACGCCCTGGCGCTGGTGCCGGCCGGCTTCATCGCCGACCGTTTCGGCTCGCGCTTTACCTACGGCGTTTCGCTGATCAGTTGGTCGACCGTCACCGTCTGCCAGGGTTTCGCCACCGGGTTTGCCTCGCTGTTCGGCCTGCGCCTGGCCGTCGGCGCCATGGAAGCTCCGGCCTTTCCGGCCAACAGTCGTGCGGTCACTGTGTGGTTTCCGGCGCGAGAACGCGGGCTGGCCAGCAGCATCTACGTCTGCGGCCAATACCTGGGCACGGCGCTGTTCACCGGCGCACTGCTCTGGCTGGCGACCACTTTCGACTGGCGCCATGTGTTCTACAGTACCGGCGCACTCGGCATCGTGTTCGGTGTGTTGTGGCTGTATCTGTATCGCGATCCGTTGAACTGCAAAAAAGTCAGCCAGGCAGAATTGCAGTACATCGAAACCGGCGGCGGTCTGGTCAAGAGCAGCCAGGAACGCACCCGCTTCAACTGGCGGCAGGTTGCCGAACTGTTCAGCTATCGGCAGGTCTGGGCGATCTGCATCGGCAAGTTCGCCAGCACCTCGGCGCTGTACTTTTTCCTGACCTGGTTCCCGACCTACCTGATCGAAGAACGCAAGCTGACCATGATCAAGGCCGGGATCTTCGCCGTGCTGCCATTCGTGGGCGCCACGGTGGGGATTTTGCTGGCCGGCATCGTCTCGGATCTGCTGATCCGTCGCGGCTATTCGATGTCCTTCGCACGCAAGCTGCCACTGGTGGTCGGTTCGATGCTGGGCATGTCCATCGTGCTGGTGAACTTCACCGATTCGAACCTGATCTGCATCGCCGTGCTGACCATCGCCTTCTTCGCCCAGGGCATCGCCTCCTCGTCGTGGGCCGCGGTGTCGGAAGTGGCGCCCAAAGAGCTGATCGGACTGACCGGCGGCGTCACCAGCCTGGCCGCGAACATTGGCGGCATCGTCACCCCGATCGTAATCGGCGCCATTGTCCATGCCACCGGCACCTTCGCTTATGCCTTCTGGTTCATCGGCGGTGTGGCGCTGATCGGCACCCTCTCCTACTCGTTGCTGCTCGGACGCTTGTACCGCATCGAGCTGAAAGTGCGCTAAGGCGAAAAAACCCATTTTCTCCAAACGCAGGCGGCTTTCGTCCAACTTCGCCGACGCCAGCCGCCGTACGCTGCTACTTCAAACAGGATGACCCGCAGGATGAACATGACCGAATACGTCTTTACCCCGGATCTGCCCGTGACCTTGCCTGTGCTCGGCACTGAACAACGCTTCCCCGTCGCCCGGGTGTTTTGCGTCGGCCGCAACTACCCGTGGCCGGACAGCCAGGGCCAGTCGCGCCAGCCACCGGTGTTCTTCATGAAACCGGCAAGCTGTGTAGTCGATGCCGTCGGCGACGTGGCCTTCCCCACGCTGTGCGAGGACTTCGTTCACGAAATCGAACTGGTGGTGGCCATCGGCGAAGGCGGCGCCAACATTCCCGAGGAACAGGCGCTGGCCTACGTCTGGGGCTACGCCGCCGGCCTCGACCTGACCCGCCGTGATGTGCAGCGCGCCGCCAAAAGCAACGGCTTGCCGTGGGAAGGCGCCAAGGTGTTCGACGGTGCCGCGCCAATGACCGCCGTCGTTCCGGTAAGCCGCTCTGGCCATCCCGAGGGTGAGTTATGGCTGAACGTTAATGGTGCAGAACGCCAGCGCGACAACCTCGACAGCCAGATCTGGTCAGTCAGTGAAGTGATCAGCCGCATCTCGCAATCCGTGGCACTGCGCGCCGGCGACCTGATCATGACCGGCAGCCCGGCGGGCGTCGATGGGCTGCAACCAGGCGATGTGATCAACGCCGGCATCGACGGCATCGGCCAACTGGAAATGCGCGTCGGCCCACGGACCTGATCCGTCGGCCTTTGAAAACAGGAGAACAATAAAATGACCACCCCTTTGAAAGTCGCGTTGGTGACCGGAGCCGGCAGTGGCATTGGCCGCGCCGTGGCCCTGGGCCTGATGGCCGACGGCTTCACTCTGGTGCTTGCCGGACGCCGGCCCGAGCCGTTGCAGGCGCTGGTTGAACTGGCGCTAAGCCAAGGGCATCAAGCCTTGGCGGTGCCCACCGACGTGCGCGACCCGGCCAGTGTCGACGTCCTGTTCGCAACGATTGCCGAGGTCTATGGCCGCCTCGACGTGGTCTTCAACAACGCCGGGGTCAACGCACCCGCCGTGCCGCTGGATGAACTGACGTTCGAGCAGTGGCGCAACGTGATCGATACCAACCTGAACGGGGTGTTCCTCTGCGCTCGCGGCGCCTTCGGGATAATGCGCAAGCAGCAGCCACAGGGCGGACGGATCATCAATAACGGTTCGATTTCTGCGCACACCCCCCGCCCGTTCAGCAGCGCCTATACCGCCAGCAAACACGCCGTACTGGGCTTGACCAAATCCCTGGCGCTCGACGGTCGCGAATTCAACATCGCCTGCAGCCAGATCGACATCGGCAATGCCCTGACGGAAATGTCGGTACGCATGACCCAAGGCGTGCGCCAGGCCAACGGCAGCATCGCCGTGGAGCCAATGGTCGACGTCAAACACGTCGCCGACGCCGTGCGCTACATCGCCGGCCTGCCGCTGTCGGCCAACGTTCTGAACATGACCGTCATGGCCAGCGCCATGCCGTTTGCCGGCCGCGGTTGAACCGGCCTTTTTATTGCGTAACGAGGTAGCCATGAAGCCAGAAATCCTGCAACTGAGCCCGATTCTGATCCCCGAAATCAATACGCGCCTTGACGAACTGTTCACCGTGCGTCGCTACTTCCAGCAAGCGGACAAGCCCGCGTATATAGAAGAACACGGCGCCAACATTCGCGGCGTCATCACCGGCGGACACACCGGCATCAGCCAGGCGCTGATGGCGCAACTGCCGAACCTGGAAGTGGTCGCGGTCAACGGCGTCGGCACCGACGCCGTTGACCTGGCCTACGCCCGCGACCGCGGCATCCGCGTCACCGCCACCATCGGCGCCCTCACCGAAGACGTCGCCGACCTCGCTATCGGCCTGCTGATCTCGGTGTGCCGCGGCCTGTGCACCAGTGATCGTTACGTGCGCTCCGGCCAATGGCCGCACAGCCCGACACCGCTGGCCCCGCTGCCCCTGGCCCGCCAGGTATCGGGCATGCGCATCGGCATCGTCGGCATGGGCCGCGTCGGCCGCGCCATCGCCGTACGCGCGGCCGCCTTCGGTTGCCCGATCAGCTACACCGACCTGCAACCGATGAGCGACGTACCGCACACCTTCGTCGCCGACCTCAAGCAACTGGCGCGCGACAGCGATGCGCTGATCCTCGCCGCTGCGGCTGACAAGGGCGAAGCGATCATCGATGCGCAAGTGCTGCATGCGTTGGGCAAGGACGGTTATCTGATCAACGTGGCGCGGGGCAAACTGGTGAACGAAGCCGATCTGGTTGCGGCGCTTTCTGCCGGCGAAATTGCCGGGGCCGCGCTGGATGTTTTTGTCGATGAACCAAACGTGCCGCAAGTGTTGTTTGGCAACGAACAGGTGGTGCTGCAACCGCATCGGGCCAGCGCCACGTTGCAGACCCGCACGCGGATGGGGGAAATGGTGGTGGCGAGTCTGGTAGATACGTTTGCGGGGAAAGTGCCGGTTGGGTGTGTGACGGGGTGAATGCGTAATGGAGCGCCGTTCACGATTGCGGCACAGACCGCCTTCGCGAGCAGGCTCGCTCCCACAGGTTACGCGGCGTGATCGGGAAATCGCCAGCACCCAAAGTCCAATGTAGGAGTGAGCCTGCTCGCGATGGCGGCGGGTCAGTCAGCGATACGTTGTCTGGTATGACCCTATCGCGAGCAGGCTCACTCCTACAGTTTGGAGCGGTGTACATCTGCAAGAGACAGGTCGGCTGTCAGGCCGCCTTCGCGAGCAAGCCCGCTCCCACAAAAGAGCAAAAGCAAATCAAACCGCTTTTGCTTCTCACCACTCAACACAATGAGCGTTAGCTCGAGTAAGGCTCTTGATCTTGATGCACGGCGCCCGTCGGAAGGCTGAGCGGAGGGATTGATCCGGGCGTGGGAGCGCAGCGACCGTACGACGAAGTCGTACACAGCGAGAGGAGGTGCAGCGAAGCAAACCGGAGACGCTGCGCCCGGATCGATCCCGCAGCGAAGGCACCCCGAGCCACAGCGAGGGGCCGCACGTCAGGGCAAAAGGCCTTTGGTTACTTTGGGCCCCCAAAGTCACCCGCCGTAAGGGCGGAACCCTAAGCAGCCGTTACCGCAGCAACGGATACACCCCCCAAACCACCCAAAACCTGGTCGGCCCAAAGGCCGCCAAGTCCAAAAAAAAGCCCCACAACCAACAACCGGTGTGGGGCAAAAAAATTGGTTGGTTGCGGCCAACCAAAGGAGCTCTGTCAAAAACCCATCCAGGCGCTCAGATCAAATGCAATCCTGAGCCGCCCGCTCAAAACTCGACGGCAACAAATTCGACGCCAGCAAATGCCGCTCATAAATAAACACCTTGCCGCCCTTCCCGTCTTTATAAGCCTCAAGCACGTTATCCGCCGCGACCTTGCTCGGCACCACAATCCGATAACTACGCTGACTCTGCGAAACCGTTGGATGCAACGCACTGCCCTGCAACTTTGGCACCACGCATTCGGCGTACTGCGCCGGTGTCTTGCTGGTCTGCAACGTCAGGGTCGGATCGTTCGGCGCAGAGGCGCAGCCAGCAAGCAGCAACGAAGCAAAAGCCATCACAGGCACAAATAAAGGACGCATCGGGGTAATCCTGAAAAATAAAGGTTCGGTTCAACCGGCAACGGTCCAGCCTCACGGAGCCGCCGTTGCCATTTACGTTTTAGTGATCAGCTCGACGCCACCAGCGCTTTGAGCGACACATCGAATTGCTTCAAGGCGTCAAGTTGCAGGTCACGTTGCTGATTGATCCGCGCAGCGATCTGCGGCGCCGCCTGGTCATGCACCCAGACCGAGGGCAGTTGTTGCTCGATCGCCCCTTCAGCCTTGCCGATGTATTGCAGGTCAGCGTCGTAGAACCGCGCGGAAAACCGCGCCTCGACCAGACTGTTGCGCTGCGTCAGCAGACGGTTGAACGTATCAAGCTTGACCACGATGTCCGGATGCGCCTGCACCAATGCATCGAGATTGTCGTAGACGGTCACCGAGACAAACTGCTGCTGCAACGAACTGAGCAACCAATCCATGGCCAGTTCCGGGTCGGAGCTGCCGACAAAGGCCTCACGAATCCGCGAATCCAGTGCGTCTTTCGCGCCGTTCAGCGCCATGTCGTGGTAACGCTCCAGGTATTGCAGATTCTGCAGAGTGTTCTCGCTCAACAGCACACCCACGGTCTGCGTGTGCCGCAACGTCGACGCACTGGCGGCGATGGGCTGCAAGTGGCACGACTTGGCGGCGTCTGCGTAAGCCGGTGCAGTGGCAACCACCCCGCCCATCAGCAGGGCGATCAAAGCCAGTCGTGTCAGCGTCTTCATCGCGCATTTCCTTGAGCTGCGTATTCGATGGAGGCGATTTTCCGCCTGTTGCCGGCAAAGCAGAACTTGCGTTTCTTGATGGTCACTATTACTTCTAGCAATAGTTGCCTGCCGAACAGACTGAGGCACACTCACAACAAGCAGAAAAATCAACCGAGGATCTCGCCTTGAGAACGTTCGACCTGATCCGTGACGCCGTACTGCCTGACTTCCGCGACCGCGTGGCGGAGTACCTGGTCCAGTACGAAACCGTCCTGCTGGACAAAAACACCCGCGATCCGCAGCTCGTCAAAGACACCGCCCATCAATTGCGCGGCTACCTGCGCGGGCTGAACACCACCCGCGTGCTGGGCATGGCGTACTGGGAAGAGCTGGATCGCCGCGTCGTCGATACCTGGCTGACGCCCGCCTGACCGCACTCTTCTACTTCAGGATGACCACGCTCATGTCCAGCCTCGACATTCCCCTGCAAGACCTCGCCGCCCCCGAAGGCGTTTGCTACGGCTGCGGCGGCCGCAATCCGCACGGCCTGCACGTCAAAAGCCGCTGGGACGACGACGGCGTCCACGTCATCGCCGAACATCTGCCCGACGCCCGTTACTGCGGCTGGCCAGATCTGGTCTACGGCGGGTTGATCGCCATGCTCGTCGACTGTCATTCGAACTGGACAGCCATGGCCTGGCACTACCGCGCCGAACACCGCGAAGCCGGCAGCCTGCCGCGCATCGACTGCGTCACCGGCAACCTTGGGATCAAGTTCATCAAGCCGACGCCGATGGGCGTGCCGCTGATTCTGCGCGCGCGTGTCGAAGGTGATGTCGGGCGCAAGACGCGGGTGATTTGCGAGGTGTATGCGGGGGAAGTGCTGACGGCGGTGGGCGATTCGGTGTTTGTGCGGGTGGATACGGGGCAATTGGCAGATGCGGCGCATGGCCGTTAGCCGGGCTGCGGCGCTACCCCTGTGGCGAGGGAGCTTGCTCCCTCGCCACAGTTGACGGTCAGACCGTCACATTCGCCCGCGCCGCATGCAGCTTCTTATAGCTCTCAATCAAGCGCAGATGCCGGTCCAGCCCTTCGAGCTTCATGCTCGTCGGGGTCAAGCCGTAAAACCGCACGCTGCCGTTGACCGAACCAATCGCCGCATCCATACGCTCGTCACCGAACATCCGGCGGAAGTTGGCTTCGTAATCTTCCAGTTGCAGATCCTCGTCCAGTTCCATCTCCAGCACGACGTTGACGGCTTGATAGAACAAGCCGCGCTCAACCGTGTTGTCGTTGTACTGCAGGAACGCCTCAACCAAGTCCTTGGCTTCGTCAAACTTCTGCAAGGCGAGGTAGATCAGCAAACGCAGTTCCAGAATCGTCAATTTGCCCCACGGCGTGTTGTCGTCGAACTCGACGCCGATCAGCGTGGTGATGTCGGTGTAATCGTCCTGCTCGCTGCGTTCCAGACCCTGGACGAGGTTGCGCAGGCCGACTTTGCTGAGGTTGTGCAGATTAAGGATGTCGGCGCGAAATTGCAGGGCTTTGTTGGTGTTGTCCCAGATCAGGTCTTCGACCGGGTAGATCTCCGAGTAATCCGGCACGAGAATGCGGCATGCCTTGGCGCCGATGTGCTCGTAGACCGCCATGTAGACTTCTTTACCCATGTCTTCGAGGATGCCGAACAGGGTCGCGGCTTCTTCGGCATTGGAGTTTTCGCCTTGGCCTGAGAAGTCCCACTCGACGAATTCGAAGTCCGCTTTGGCGCTGAAGAAACGCCACGACACCACACCACTGGAATCGATGAAGTGCTCGACGAAGTTGTTCGGCTCGGTGACGGCCTGACCGGAGAAAGTCGGTTGTGGCAAGTCGTTCAAACCTTCGAAACTGCGGCCCTGCAACAGTTCGGTGAGGCTGCGCTCCAGGGCGACTTCCAGGCTCGGGTGGGCGCCGAACGAGGCGAAGACGCCGCCGGTGCGCGGGTTCATCAGGGTTACGCACATCACCGGGAATTCACCGCCCAGCGAGGCGTCCTTGACCAGTACCGGGAAGCCCTGCTCTTCAAGGCCTTTGATGCCGGCGAGAATGCTCGGGTATTTCTCCAGCACTTCCTGCGGTACGTCCGGCAGGGCCATTTCGCCTTCGAGGATTTCGCGCTTGACCGCACGTTCGAAGATTTCCGACAAACACTGCACCTGCGCTTCGGCCAACGTGTTGCCGGCGCTCATGCCGTTGCTCAGGTAGAGGTTTTCGATCAGATTCGACGGGAAGTACACCACTTCACCGTCCGACTGGCGCACGAACGGCAGCGAGCAGATGCCGCGCTGGGTGTTGCCCGAGTTGGTGTCGAACAGGTGCGAGCCACGCAGTTCGCCGTCGCGGTTGTAAATGCCGAGCGTGTAGTCGTCAAGGATTTCGCTTGGCAATTCGTCCTTCGGCCCCGGTTTGAACCATTTTTCGTCCGGGTAATGGACGAATTCGGCGTTGGCGATTTCCTCGCCCCAGAACTGGTCGTTGTAGAAGAAGTTGCAGTTCAGGCGCTCGATGAACTCGCCCAGCGCCGAGGCCAACGCGCCTTCCTTGGTGGCGCCCTTGCCGTTGGAGAAGCACATCGGCGAATGCGCATCGCGAATATGCAACGACCAGACGTTAGGCACGATGTTGCGCCACGAGGCGATTTCGATCTTCATCCCGAGGTCGGCAAGAATCCCCGACATGTTGGCGATGGTCTGCTCCAGCGGCAGGTCCTTGCCGGCGATGAAGGTGCCCCCCTGCGAACCGGAGTGCGGCATCAGCAGCGCCTGGGCGTCGGCGTCGAGGTTGTCGACTTCTTCGATGATGAACTCGGGGCCGGTCTGCACCACCTTCTTCACGGTGCAACGGTCGATCGAACGCAGGATGCCCTGGCGATCCTTGTCGGAGATATCGGCGGGCAATTCGACCTGGATCTTGAAAATCTGGTTGTAGCGGTTTTCCGGGTCGACGATGTTGTTTTGCGACAGGCGAATATTCTCTGTCGGGATGTTGCGGGTATCGCAGTACAACTTGACGAAGTAAGCCGCGCACAAGGCCGACGACGCGAGGAAGTAGTCGAACGGCCCCGGCGCCGAGCCATCGCCCTTGTAACGGATGGGCTGATCGGCGATCACCGTGAAGTCGTCGAACTTGGCTTCAAGTCGAAGGTTGTCGAGAAAGTTGACCTTGATTTCCATGCGGGATTACCAGAATACGGCTAAACGAATGGCGGCCATTATCCGGTTTTTGCGCGGGAAGTCTCGCCCTTTCGGGAATGGCCGCCGGCCGGTGCCGCTGGGATTTTCGGCAAATTCGCTACACTTCGATCAATTGCAGACCACGCGATCCCGACATCAATCTGAACATTGTGCCCGCGCCATTGTTCTAGATTCAGTAGACACCGGATCAAGGACGAGCACATGGCCGATTCCGTTTCCGCGCCACCCCAGCCCAGCCCGCAACGCGCAGTCACCCGACGCCTGGCCATTGCAGTCGGCGCACTGTTCGTCGCCGGGGTCATCGCCGCCATCAGCGCCCTGCTGAGCATCGCCAGTCAGCTGGACAGCCAGGATGTCGAGCAAAACCGCTTCTATTCGGCGCGTGCCCTGGAAAATCGCATTAGCACCTCGAAGAACTACATCACCAGTTACGCCTACTGGACCACCGCCTATGAGGCACTGAGCGGGCCAGTCGACATCAACTGGGCCTACACCGAGCAGAACATGGGCAAGACCTTGTTCACCAGCGACGGTTACGACGGCGTGTTTGTGCTGGACCGCAATGCCACCAAGTACGCGGTGATACGCGGGCAAATGGTGCAAACCGATGTCTCTGCGGTGCTGCAGGTGCCCGCCGCCGCGCTGTTGGACCCAGTGCTCAGCCAGCCCGACCTGACCAAACCTGTCGCCACTTATTCGCTGTTCGAAGGCTGGCCGGCGCTGATCACTGCCGCCGCGATCATTCCCAATGACGAACGCCCGCTAGATGAGCTGAAAAATACTTCGGTGCTGGTGTTCGTCGACAAGCTGACGCCGACCAAACTGCGCAAGATCGGTAGCGGTTATGGCCTGACGAATCTGACCCTGGCCCCGGACGACACCATTGACGCCGCGCAGCCACGGGTGCCGCTCGACAGCACCGGCTACAGCCTGATCGCCGATCTGCAGCGGCCCGGCCAGCAACTGTTGTGGTCACTGGTTCCGCCACTCGGCGCAACGATGGTCGTGCTGATGCTGCTGACCGCGTACTTTTTCCGTCACGCGTTGCGCTCCTCACAATACGTCGATAACAGCATCCACGCGATGCAAGCGTCGAATCTGGCGCTTGAGGCGGCCAACCATGCGCTCGAGGCCAGTGAGGAGCGTTTCCGGGCTGTCGCCGAGGCGGCTTCGGACTGGATCTGGGAAGTCGATGGCGACTTGTCGCTGACTTACCTGTCGGCGCGTTTCAGCGAGGTCACCGGTTACCCGCAAGCCCTGTGGCTGGGCAGAGCGATCGGTGCGTTGCTGTCCTGCGACACCACGCCCCTTGAGCTGTGGCTGAAGAAACTTACCGAAGAAGCCAATAGCAGCGATCTGCGCTGCACCTATCGCGACCAGTCCGGGCAGCCCCGGCACTGCCGGCTTTCTGCCAGGCCGATCTTCGACAAGCATCGCGTCATCGGCTATCGCGGCACCGCCAGCGATATCACCGATGAAGTCGCCGCCCACGCGCAGATTCAGCACCTGTCCATGCACGATGCCCTGACCGGCCTGCCCAATCGCAATAAGCTGGCGCGCTACCTGGACGACGCATTGCAACTCAAGGAACACGCACCGGCGCTGTCGCTGCTGATGATCGATCTCGACAATTTCAAACCGATCAACGATTCCCTCGGGCACCCGGCCGGCGACGCCGTGCTGCAAGAAGTCGCCGCGCGCCTGCGCGAATGCACCCGTGAACATGACATCGTCGCCCGCCTCGGTGGCGATGAATTCGTCGTGGTGCTCAACGGCATGGACAGCCACCACGAGATCGACAAGTTCTGCACCCGCCTGATCGACAGCCTGCATCAGCCCGTCCTCTACGAACAGCATCCGCTGCACATCGGCGCCAGTGTCGGCATCGCCCTCAGCCGCCGCCACGGCTTTGTCGCCAGCGACCTGATCCGCTACGCCGACATCGCGTTGTATCAGGCCAAGTCCGACGGCAAGAACACCTGGTGCTATTTCGAAGCGCACATGAGCGACCAGATCCAGACCCGGCGGCAGATGGAGGATGATCTGCGCCGTGCGCTCAAACACAACGAGTTCGTCCTGCACTATCAGCCGCGCTACAAGGTCGATGGCAAACAGATCGTTTCGGTCGAGGCTCTGGTGCGCTGGCAACACCCGACCCAGGGTTTGCTCGGGCCGGACGTGTTTATTCCGCTGGCCGAGCAGACCGACCTGATCGTCCCGCTCGGCCGCTGGGTGCTGCGCGAGGCCTGCGAAACCGCGCTGGAGTGGCCGCAGGATGTCCTGCTTTCGGTCAATCTTTCCCCCGCGCAATTTGCCTTGAGTGACGTGGTCGAGGATGTTCGTGATGTGCTGGTGCAAACGCGTTTCCCGGCCAGTCGACTGGAACTGGAAATCACCGAAAACGTCATGCTCAACGACACCGACGGTGCGCTGACCACCATGAATTCGCTGAAAGAACTCGGCGTGCGCCTGAACATGGACGACTTCGGCACCGGTTATTCGTCCCTGGGCTACTTGCGCGCCTATCCGTTCGACGGGATCAAGATCGACAAACGTTTCATCGCCTCGATCAGCAGCGGCACCAATGACCGTGCCGTGGTGCAAGCGATCATCGGTCTGGGCAAGGCCATGGGCCTGACGGTTACCGCTGAAGGGGTCGAGACCGAAGAGCAACTGGCGATTCTCGGCAAGGATCAATGCAACGAGGTGCAGGGTTATTTCATGAGCCGGCCGATCGACAAGGCAGCCTTCGCCGACTTGTTGCGGGCTTCTCGCTTGTCAGCGGCGGGCAAAAAGGGTCGGGTGACATGACTCTCAGGTGTGTTTGCCCACGCGTACCTTGCCGCTGAAGACACGGAAACCGAAGGTGTTGTAAGCCAGCGTGATCGGTACCAACACCGCGAAACCGACCAGCATGAAGATCTGGCTGTTCGGGCTGGCGGCTGCTTCGCTCAAGGTCAAGTCCGGCGGGATGATGTAGGGATACACGGCGACCAGCATCACGGCAAACGCCAGCACGAATACGCCCAGTGCGGCGAACAGCGGCACACAGTCGAAGCGGCTGCGAAAACCTCTAGCGAACACCGCTGCTAAAACGCCAAGGAACAATCCCGCCGGCAACCCTAGCCGAACATCCATAAGCCGCCGGGCGTATTGCGGCTGCAACGTCGCCGTCCAGGCAATCAGCACCAGCAGCAACACCACGATAACCAGCGCCAAGCCACGCGCCTGGCGGGCGGCGCGCCGCTGCAACTCATCCAGGGTGCGCCAATACAGCCAGCACGTGCCCAGCCAAACGTAGCCGAGCACCAGCAGCAGACCGCAGAACAACGGGAACGGGCTCAGCCAGTCGCGACCCTCGCCGTGGTACTGACCGCCCTGATGCGCAACACCCTGAACCAACGTGCCGAGCACCATGCCTTGCACACATCCGCTGACCAGCGAAGCAAGCGCCAACACGCTATCGACGGCGCGCTTGCGCTGCTCGTTCGCGGCGTAATCGCGAAATTCCAAGGCCATGGCGCGCGCGATCAATGCCAGAAACATCACAATGAACGGCACATACAGCGCCGGCAGCAGGATGGCGTACGCCAGCGGAAACATCGCAAGCAGTCCACCGCCGCCGAGCACCAGCCAGGTTTCGTTGGCGTCCCAAACGGGCAAAATGGTCACCGCCATGGCCCGGCGCTGCTGGCTGCAGTTCGTCAGGCCCATGAGCATGCCCACACCCAGATCGGTGCCGTCGAGCAACACGTAATTAAGCACCGAGAAGGCCAGCGCAGCGGCGCACAGCAGGGTCAGCCAATCGGTGTCCATGCCGGCCATTGCTCAGTGCCCGGTCTCGTCGGCCAGCGTCGGCTGCGGCCCGGCTTGATCCTGCTGCGGCGGCTCACGCAAGAGGCGCAGCAACACCCACAGGCCGATCCCGAAAATCAGCAGATAAAACAGCAAAATCAGCCAGGTCGACCCGACGACTTGAGCCTTGGAAACCGACGACAGACTGTCCGCCGTACGCATCAATCCATACACGGTAAACGGCTGGCGCCCCACCTCAGTGACGACCCAGCCGCTGAGCATCGCCAGAAAACCCGCCGGGGCCAGCAGCACGCAGCCGCCCAGCCACCAGCGCGCGCTGTACAGGCGTTGGCGCCGTCGCAGGATCAGGCTGAGCACGCCCTGCCCCAGCATCAGTAGCCCCAGCCCGACCATCAGCCGAAACGCGAAAAACACCGGCGCCACCGGGGGAATGTTCTGCGCGGGGAATTCGTCGAGTGCGGCGATAGTGCTGGTCAAGTCGTGATGCAGGTACAACGAGCCGAGCCTCGGAATCGCGACTTCCCAACGATTGCCGCGCGCCTCGCTGTCCGGCCAGGCAAACAGGCGCAACGGCTCCCCCGCGCCCTCGGCAGGGCGCGTCCACGAACCTTCGATGGCGGCAACTTTCGCCGGCTGGCTTTGCAGGGTGTGCCGACCGTGCAAATCGCCGACCAGCATCTGCACCGGCACCAACACGACAATCAACCACAGCGCCATGGAAAATTGCAGGCGCGCCCGTGGGTTGTCAGAGGCCTTGCGCAACTGCCAGGCACTGATGCCAGCAACCAGACTGGCAGTGCCTAGCAACACCGCCAACGTCATGTGCGCCAGCCGATAGGGAAACGATGGATTGAAGATGATCGCCCACCAATCCTCGGCGATAAAACGCCCGTCGGCGCTTAACGAATAGCCGACGGGCGTGTGCATCCACGAGTTGGCCGAGAGAATCCAGAACGCGCTGATCAGCGACCCCACCGCCACCGCGCAGGTGGCGAAGAAATGCAAACGCGGGCCGACCTTTTTCTGCCCGAACAGCATGATGCCGAGAAACCCCGCTTCGATGAAAAACGCCGCCAGCACCTCGTAGAACATCAACGGACCGAGAATATCGCCGGCCTGCACCGCCAGCCGCGACCAGTTCAGGCCGAACTGGTATTCCAGAATCAACCCGGAGGCCGTCCCCACCGCCACATTAAGCGCGAACACTTTCAGCCAGTAGCGGTAAACATCCAGATAGACCTGTCTCCCGCTCTTCAACCACAACGCTTCGAGCACCATGAGGAAGTTCGCCAGGCCGATGCTGAACGCCGCCAGCACGATATGAAAACTGATCGTGATCGCGAACTGCGCGCGGGCCGCCATCAGGGCGGAATCGACGGGCTCCATGCAAGCATTCAGCCGCTGAAGAACACCGCAAGTTTGTTGCCTTCGGGGTCGCGCAGATAGGCCACGTAGAAGTCTGGCGTGTACGCCTCGCGGGTGCCGGGTGGACCTTCGTCGGTGCCGCCATGGCTTAGCCCGGCTTTATGCACCTGATCGACCTGCTGCCGGGACTCGGCGCGAAACGCCGGCATCATGCCGTTGCCCGCGGTTGCCGGCTGACCATTGAACGGTTTAGCGATGTGAACGCTGCCGGGGCCGTTGGACTTGTCCGCGGTACCGGGCAGATAGAAACAGTCGTGCTCTTCGCGGTCGTGTTGATAACCCAGCGGGGTCAGGATTGCGTGATAGAAGGCCGCCGAACGCTCCACGTCGTTGGCACCGATAAACAGATAACTGAGCATGGGCTATTCCTCCGAAGGCAGTGTTCAGCGGTGGGGCTGCTGTTCATTCAGGGTGAACAGATTGCCGGCTTCGCGCACCAATTGACGCCACTCGGCACTGGTGATCAGGCCCTGCTCTTCCATCTGGTCGGCAGCCTTGAGCAGTTCGTCATATTGATCTTCCGGATCGACGTCGGCCTCGGTTTGCCCTGCCCGTTTGCGCCAGGCCGCCAGTAACGCCTCTTTTAGCTGATCGGACATAGGGGTATCTCCTGAAGGACATACCCGATAGAAAGAATCAGCCGCGAGGAGGTTCAGCGCAGTCGACGGATGGAAGGCCTCGCCCGAAAAACCATGGGGGCGAGCCTGCCCTCGGACCGTTTTCGGAGAACTTTCATACTCACAAGAGTTTTTAACAATCAGACATTAAGGACTGGATTTGCGATGCAGCGCCTACCCGATCATGCGGCGGCCGGGACACCGCTGTGGAAGCGGAACTCCTCGTCCGGTGACTCGATCAGCGCCTGCTCGGCAGCGCGGACGCGCTCGATCACCTGCGCGACATCCTTCGCCTCACCATATTGATAAGCCAGTTTCAGATAGCCCTGAAAGTGCCGCGCCTCGCTTTTCAGCAAACCGAAATAGAACTTGCCCAACTCTTCGTCCAGGTGCGGCACCAGCGCTTCGAAGCGCTCGCAACTGCGCGCTTCGATAAACGCGCCGACCACCAGCGTATCCACCAGTTTCACCGGCTCATGGCTGCGCACCACCTTGCGCAGGCCCGAGGCATAACGCCCCGCGTGAAGCTGGCGCAGCTCGATCTTGCGGCGTTTCATGATGCGCATGACCTGCTCGTGGTGCACCAGCTCTTCCCGGGCCAGACGCGACATCATGTTGATCAGGTCGACGTGGGAGTGGTACTTGGCAATCAGGCTCAGTGCGGTGCTGGCGGCCTTGAACTCGCAGTTCTTGTGGTCGATCAGCAGGGTTTCCTGATTGGCCAGTGCCGCCTGGACCCAGGCGTCGGGCGTGCGGCAGCCGAGGAATTCGTGGATTTCGGGAAGGATCATGGGGCTCACGGTAAAGGTGTTCGAGCGAAGGGCGCCGATTATACCGGCCTGCCCGCAGACCACCAGTCGCGAGCGTTGATATGTATCAAGTCACGATTGATCGCGCAGCAACTATAGTTGTGCAACGCCGTGCCTTTTCTTTGCTGGAGACTCCGCTCATGCAAGCCATTCGCAGCATTCTGGTGGTCATCGACCCTGAACATTCGGAAAGCCTGGCGCTCAAACGGGCCAAATTGATCGCGGGCGTGACCCAGGCCCATCTGCATCTGTTGGTGTGCGACAAAAAGCACGACCACGCCGGCCTGCTCAGCGTGCTCAAGGCCGCGTTGCTTGCCGAGGGCTACAGTGTGACCACCGAACAGGCGTGGAACGACAGCCTCCACGAAACCATCATCGACGTGCAGCAGGCCGAAGGTTGCGGGCTGGTGATCAAACAGCACTTTCCCGACAGTTCGCTGAAAAAAGCCCTGCTGACCCCGGCCGACTGGAAACTGCTGCGCCATTGCCCCACTCCGGTGCTGCTGGTGAAAACCTCGGGGTCGTGGAAAGACAAGGTGATCCTCGCCGCCGTCGATGTCGGCAATGCCGACGGCGAGCACCGGCATCTGCACACCACCATCATCGATCATGGCTACGACATAGCGAGCCTGGCCAAGGCGCATTTGCACGTCATCACCGCGCATCCCTCGCCGATGCTGTCGGCAGCGGACCCGACGTTTCAGCTCAAGGAAACCATCCAGGCGCGTTATCGCGAGCAATGCCGGGCGTTCCAGGCCGAATTTGATGTCGATGACGAACACCTGCACATCGAGGAAGGCCCGGCCGATGTGTTGATTCCGTTCATGGCGCACAAACTGCAGGCGGCGGTAACGGTGATAGGCACAGTGGCACGCAGCGGCTTGTCAGGCGCATTGATCGGCAACACCGCCGAAGCGGTACTGGATGCGCTGGAAAGCGATGTGCTGGTGCTCAAGCCGCAAGAGGTTGAAGATCACCTAGTGGAGTTGGCGGTGAAACATTAGACCCCCTGTAGGAGCGAGCCTGCTCGCGATCGCGGCGGATCATTAAGTGATGCGTTGACTGACACACCGCCATCGCGAGCAGGCTCACTCTTACACTTGAAAAGCGTCTTTGAGGAACCCGGGTGCGATATAGCGCTGATAATGCGCTTCCGACAGCAGGAAAAATTCCCGATCAATGGCATCGCGCAACTCCGGCAGATTCCATTCGCGAAACTCCGGCAGCAGCACCATCCCGTACGCTTCCAGATTAATGATCACCCGTGCGCCCCGGGCAATCAGCTGATACGCCCAGCAATATTCCGACTGATGCGGCACAAAGCGGATCTTGCGCTGTTCCAGTTGCTCGCGCAGGCGCGCCGGGTCGAAGATCTCGATCTTGCTGGCCATCACTTGTGACAGCAATTGCTCCAGACGCAGCCAGACCGCGCGCTTTTCCTCCTCGTTGTAACCGTTCCAATGGATCACTTCGTGGTGGAATCGCTTGCAGCCACGGCACACCAGATCTCCATAAACCGTGGAGCAGAGGCCGACGCAAGGGGTCTTGATGGTCTGATTGGGCATAAGTAGACAAAACACTGAAACGCGGAACAGGCCGGCATGTTAGCCCTTTGTAGGGCATTGATCACCCCTCAAACACCAAGGTCTCAGGCGCGCCGTGGCTTTGCCGCCCCGGCGCGCATTGCCACGAAAGTCCAATAGAGCGCGACTTACCTTTAAATTTTTTTTGCCGTAGAATCAGCCAGCCTTTTAAGGCGCCAATGTCCGTTAGAAGCTGTTTTCAAAGCGTCACGAGCACAGTCGTTCCTTCAGAGCGGTGTTGGCGAAGGGTTTTTCCAGCGGGGAAAAGCCCAACGCCAACCCTCATCAGCTCCCCGTTCTGCAGGCGTAAAACTTTGAAAGCAGCTTCTGTAAGGAATGGTCGGTAATTCTGGCTAAGCGGCCCACAACGCCACGCAGCGCATGAGTACGAGCATTTCGCGACGAGCGTCCCGGACACCCATTTGGGACCACTGATGAGGGTAATAACTGTGCTTGAAGCCTACCGCAAACATATCGAAGAGCGTGCAGCCCTGGGTATCGTTCCCCAGCCGCTTAACGCCGAACAAACAGCAGGCCTGGTCGAGCTGCTGAAGAACCCTCCGGCTGGCGAAGAAGCTTTCCTCGTTGACCTGATCACCAATCGTGTACCACCAGGCGTTGACGAAGCCGCTTACGTCAAGGCCGGTTTCCTGTCTGCCCTGGCCAAGGGCGAAGTCTCCTCCCCTCTGCTGGACAAGAAGCGCGCTGTCGAACTGCTCGGCACCATGCAGGGCGGCTACAACATCGTCACCCTGGTCGAACTGCTGGACGACGCCGAGCTGGCGCCAGTCGCCGCCGAAGAACTCAAGCACACCCTGCTGATGTTCGACGCCTTCCACGACGTCGCGGAAAAAGCCAAGAACGGCAACGTTCACGCCAAGGCCGTGCTGCAATCCTGGGCTGACGGCGAGTGGTTCAAGAAGCGCCCGGTGCTGGCCGACAAGATCAGCCTGCGCGTGTTCAAGGTGACCGGCGAAACCAACACCGACGACCTGTCGCCTGCGCCAGACGCCTGGTCGCGTCCTGACATCCCGCTGCACGCCCTGGCCATGCTGAAAATGGCCCGTGACGGCATCGTTCCGGACGAGCAAGGCAAGACCGGCCCGATGAAGCAGATCGAAGAAATGCGCGGCCAGGGCTTCCCGATCGCCTACGTCGGTGACGTGGTTGGTACCGGTTCCTCGCGTAAATCGGCAACCAACTCGGTGCTGTGGTTCTTCGGCGACGACATTCCTTACGTGCCGAACAAGCGCGCCGGCGGTTTCTGCTTCGGCAGCAAAATTGCACCGATCTTCTACAACACCATGGAAGATGCTGGCGCCCTGCCGATCGAGTTTGACGTATCGAACATGAACATGGGCGACGTGATCGACCTGTACCCGCACGCTGGCAAAGTCTGCAAGCACGGTACCGACGAAGTCATCACCACCTTCGAAATGAAGACCCCTGTGCTGCTGGACGAAGTCCGTGCCGGCGGTCGTATTCCGCTGATCATCGGCCGTGGCCTGACCGAGAAGGCTCGCGCCGAACTGGGTCTGCCAGCGTTCGACCTGTTCAAGAAGCCTGATGCACCGATTGAAAGCACCAAGGGTTACACCCTGGCGCAGAAAATGGTCGGCAAGGCTTGCGGTCTGGCAGAAGGCAAAGGCATCCGCCCTGGCACCTACTGCGAACCGAAGATGACCACCGTGGGTTCTCAGGACACTACAGGTCCAATGACCCGTGACGAACTGAAAGACCTGGCGTGCCTGGGCTTCTCCGCTGATCTGGTGATGCAGTCGTTCTGCCACACCGCGGCTTATCCGAAGCCGATCGACGTGACCACCCACCACACCCTGCCTGACTTCATCATGACCCGCGGCGGCGTTTCCCTGCGTCCGGGCGACGGCATCATCCACTCGTGGCTGAACCGCATGCTGCTGCCAGACACCGTCGGTACCGGTGGTGACTCGCACACCCGTTTCCCGATGGGCATCTCGTTCCCGGCCGGTTCCGGTCTGGTTGCGTTCGCTGCGGCCACCGGCGTCATGCCGCTGGACATGCCGGAATCGATCCTGGTGCGCTTCAAAGGCAAGATGAAACCTGGCATCACCCTGCGTGACCTGGTTCATGCCATTCCGTACTTCGCCATCCAGAACGGTCTGCTGACCGTCGAGAAGAAAGGCAAGAAAAACGCCTTCTCCGGCCGCATCCTGGAAATCGAAGGCCTGGAAGGTCTGACCCTGGAGCAGGCGTTCGAGCTGTCCGACGCCTCGGCCGAACGTTCGGCTGCCGGTTGCACCATCAAGCTGTCGAAAGAATCGATCACCGAGTACCTGAACTCCAACATCACCCTGCTGCGCTGGATGATCGGCGAAGGCTACGGCGATGCGCGTACCCTGGAACGTCGTGCGCAAGCGATGGAAGCCTGGGTTGCCAACCCGCAACTGATGGAAGCCGATGCAGACGCCGAATACGCCGAAGTCATCGAAATCGATCTGGCCGACATCAACGAGCCTGTGCTCTGCGCACCGAACGATCCGGACGACGCCCGTCTGCTGTCCAGCGTTGCTGGCGAGAAGATCGACGAAGTGTTCATCGGTTCGTGCATGACCAACATCGGTCACTTCCGCGCTGCCGGCAAGCTGCTGGATCAGGTCAAGGGTCAGCTGCCAACTCGTCTGTGGCTGTCGCCGCCGACCAAGATGGACGCTCACCAGCTGACCGAAGAAGGCTACTACGGCATCTACGGCAAGGCTGGCGCACGCATGGAAATGCCAGGCTGCTCGCTGTGCATGGGTAACCAGGCACGCGTTGAGCCGAACAGCACCGTGGTCTCCACTTCGACCCGTAACTTCCCGAACCGTCTGGGCGACGGCGCGAACGTCTACCTGGCTTCGGCTGAGCTGGCGTCCGTTGCGTCGATCCTGGGTCGCCTGCCGACCGTCGAGGAGTACATGGAATACGCTGGCAAGATCGACAGCATGGCGGCCGATATCTACCGCTACCTGTCCTTCGACCAGATTGCCGAGTTCCGTGAGGCTGCTGCGAACGCCAACATCCCGGTCGTTCAAGCCTAACGCTGCAACGCAATAAAAAACGCCGCCCATCGTCAGATGAGCGGCGTTTTTTTTGCCTGTAACAATCCAGAACCACCGCAAATCCCCTGTAGGAGTGAGCCTGCTCGCGATAGCGCTTATTCAGACACGTATGTATACCTGACGCACCGCTATCGCGAGCAGGCTCACTCCTACAAGGGATCGTCGCCATGCGAACGTAAAAAAACCGCTGCACACAGGGCGTGCAGCGGCTGTCGTTCACTTGAAGCGACGTTACATCGTCAGCTTGTAAACCAGCGCCGAAATCGCCACCAGGCCCACCGCCGTGACAAACACGTTCGAGGCCTGGCCGCGATAACGGGCCATCGCTGGCACTTTACGGATGGCGTACATCGGCATCAGAAACAGGATCGCGGCAATCACCGGACCACCGATGGTTTCGATCATCCCGAGAATACTCGGGTTCAGCGTCGCCACAATCCAGCAGATCACCAGCATGAACGCCGCGACGATGCGATCCAGCGCCTTGGCCCCCGGACGCTTGCCACTCTTGACGATCAGGCCTTTGAGGCCTTCGCTGGCACCGATGTAGTGACCGAGGAATGACTTGGAAATCGCCACGAACGCAATCAACGGCGCGGCGAAGGCGATGGTCGGGTTACTGAAGTGGTTGGCCAGGTACGACAGGATCGACAGGTTCTGCGCTTTCGCCTCAGCCAGTTGTTCCGGCGACAGGGTCAGCACGCAGCTGAACACAAAGAACAGCACCATCAGCACCATCAACGCATGGGCGCGGGAGAGGATCTGCGAGCTGCGCGCCTCGGCGTGCACGCCGTAACGGCGTTTCTGATCCACCGCAAACGCCGAGATGATGGGTGAATGGTTGAACGAGAACACCATCACCGGAATTGCCAGCCACAGGGTGTGCAGCAGCGCCGACGGCGCCGGCACCTGCGATGCCGTGGCGAGGATGCCGCCGTTCCAGTGCGGAATCAGGTACACCGCGAGAAACAGCAGCGCGACGATGAACGGGTAAACCATCAGGCTCATGGCCTTGACGATGGCCTGCTCACCGCAACGCACCACGGCCAGCAGCCCGAGAATCAGCACGAACGACAGCAGCACACGCGGCGGCGGCGTGATGTGCAGTTGGTGCTCAAGGAAACTGGCGACCGTGTTGGTCAGGCCGACGCTGTAGATCAGCAGGATCGGAAAGATCGCGAAGAAGTACAGCAGCGTGATCAACGCACCGGCCTTGATGCCGAAATGCTGCTCGACCACTTCGGTGATGTCAGCGCCCTCACGACCGGACAATACAAAACGGGTCAATCCACGGTGCGCATAGAACGTCATCGGGAACGCCAGCAGCGCGAGGATCACCAGCGGCCAGAAGCCACCCAGCCCTGCGTTGATCGGCAAAAACAGGGTACCGGCGCCAATGGCCGTCCCAAACAGTCCCAGCATCCAGGTGGTGTCCTGGCGATTCCAGCTCGAAAGTTCAGCGGGGGCTGCTGCGTCAAAGCGCTTTTCGAGGCTATTGGCCTGATCATTCATCCGGTCGGATCTCCGCATTCCGGTCACTTGCCACTCGGTCGGGACGCGTCGGAAAAAACCGACAGACATGCTCCGGCCGAAACAGGGGCGCGATTCTCCGTGATAAATCAAGCGAAGCAAAGACTTAGCTGAGGAATGGTTGTGCGGAGCAGATTGATGAGCAGTCGTTTTCAGGATATTAACTGTCGTTATCCGACATTATACGTGTCGTTTACTGGAACGAAGCGGACCCCGATGCGCAACATCAAAGGGTTCGGGCCAACACGAACGCGAGTCCGATACCGATGGCAGCCAACAACATACCAAGACCAAAAAGCATAAGCGCTTCACGCATCTCGGCTTTGTGGAAAGGTCTCATGGCCTCCCTGAAATCAAGCTCTTCTTCATACAGCCTTTCTATTCTGGCCCTGCGTTGTTCTGAATTCATAATCGTCTCGTTATTTGAAATAAGCGGAGGGTTGTGACGAGTTCCTTGTCCGGTGGTTTCACAATTTGAGGAAAAGTCCAAACACAGACGCGAATGCAGTTAACACTGCGGCGCCTGCCACGAGCGGATAAAAGAACGTCTCGCGCTTCAGCTTTGCTTCCTCAGCCAAGAGCTTGCGCTTCTCCGCCCCGAGTTTTTGAGCTTCCGTCTGAAGCTTTTCAATTTCAGTACTTTCGCGATCATCAAAAAACATGTGCCTTCCCTGGCTTGTCATGGGCATCCGCGGCAAGCACATACTTGATCAGCGTCGCCTTCTTGCATCCATCATTTCGGTTTCAGCAAATGCTGGCTAGCAGACACATCTGCCATCCCCGTAGGCAAAATCCGCGAGTCTCGTAAGCTCCCTCATACACAGAAATCCAAACGATTCCAGACCAATCGCCCGCCAGAATCCTGTGTTTGATCTAGCTTGAGAGAAGCCACTCACCCCAGGAGTCTGTCATGCCACTGGTTCGCGTCGACATCCAGCAAAACCCCGACCCCACCTTCGCCAAACGTATCGGCGAACAGATCTACGCCGCCCTGCGCAGCTGTATCGATGTGCCGGAACACGATAACTTTCAGATCCTCGCCGAACACGACCGCCAGCACTTTGTCTACGATCCGCAATACCTCGGCATCCAGCGCAGCGAGGGCGTGGTGTTCATCCAGATCACCATCAGCGAAGGTCGCACGGTGGAGAAAAAGCAGTTGCTGTTCAAAACCATCGCCGAGAGTCTTCACGCACAATTGGCGGTGCGCCTGGAGGATGTGTTCATCAATCTTGTGGAGGTGAAAAAAGAGAACTGGTCATTCGGCAACGGCCTGGCGCAGTACGTCACCTGATCCGCCGGTTGACAGCCCGAGCGCGCCATGGGCATGCTCGGCCCATGAACCTTTGCGCGCTGTACCTCACCCGCACCACCACGACCACCACCGGCGGGTCGTGGTGTTTCTGTCTGAGGTAACCAGCGCAGCAGACCCACGGCCCCGCCAGCAATGGACGGGGCCTTTTTGTGTCTCCCGTCCGTGCGGCTTGTGCAGCACCCAAGGAGAACCACCATGTCCGCAGCACTGTTGATCATCGATATGCAGGTCGGTCTGTTCCACGGCCCCGAAAAGCCCCACGACGGCGAGCGGGTTCTGGCGAATATTCAGCGCCTGATTGCGCAGGCTCGGGAACGTCGAGTGCCGATTTTCGCCGTACGCCACACCGGACCTACAGGCTCAGCGATTGCCCCTGGCAGCCCATACTGGCAAGCGCTGCCCGCGCTTGAGCTGAACGCTGAAACTGACACGCTCCTCAACAAATTCCGCCCCAATGCTTTCCACGACACCGATCTCGCGCAGCAACTCAACGCCGCGCAGGTCGAAGAGCTTTATCTGGCCGGCATGAAAACCCAGTTCTGCATCGACAGCACCTGCCGCGCCGCCGCCGACCTGGGCTTCAAACCGCTGCTGGTCGCAGACGCCCACACCTGCATGGACACTGCCACGCTGCCGGCCAACGCGATCATCGCGCATCACAACGCGACCCTCGGTGGCGCATTCGCGCAATTGATCAATAGCGCCGAAGTCACGTTCTGAGCCGACACTCGCCAGAGTTGACGTAACTTCGCTAAATAAAGTTGCGTCAATCGGGCACTTGCATTCGATCCCTTCCGCCCTGCAACCCTGTTTAATCAACAACTATATACACGACATTACTGACAGAAGCTCAAGCCTATTTCCGTCGGATATTTCTGAATTATCCTACAACTCAATCCGACCAAAACAACCATGACAACGCATTACCAAAAGTAACTATCAGCCATTTGTTACAAGCGACTACTCGACCATTGAATACTCGCTCTCGACAGGACTATATTCCTTGCGGCCTCACAAGAACTACAAGAACAACAAGAACTACATAGCCTGCTTAATTTCATTGCTGATCCAGAGGACACCGTATGCATAAGAAAACGATGACCTGCCTGTTACTTGCATCGCTGTTTTTGCCGCTGGCCAGCGTTGCGCAACAGACCCCTTCGACAGCGGACGCGCGCGACCTGGCTTCCTCTGCGCGATGGCTGACCACCCGGGTCTATATCGACGGCGCCCCTGAAACCGACGTGAAAGCAAAGTACCCCGGCGTTGTTGGAATATCGACGTGGGATCCGGAGCGCAATCGATATGAGTTCTTTTACACCGACACCGGAGAATCGAAGTACAACAACGGTGGCGGCGGTTATTTCTTCGTCACTGGCGATAGAAAACACCATGTTCTGGTGCCAGATATCGGGACAACCAAAACGATTGCCCGACGCCTGGAAACATTGAACAACAATGAGTTCACCTACTCCCGGGAAGTCCCCCGCGACATGATCGACGGCAATCCCCTTGTCCGCATTCATGTCGTTCATGCGCCTTATACCGGAACAGTCGAAACCAAATCTGCCATCAAATAATAATTCCAGAGGTCGGACATGCAAAAGATATTTAAAACCTTGCTGATATCGACGCTAATTGCGTCCTCGGTCTATTGCACCGGAGTCAGCGCCCAGGCCGCCAGCCCAACCGCAAAAAGTGTCGCCACCGCAGACAACGCCATGATGCTTACGGTGTTTCTCAAGCACGATCAGTCCCGCCCCTTGAGCGAACTCAAGGCCCAACTCACACAACAAGGCTTCTACAAAGCCTTTCCCCCGGCCGGAGTAGAGGTGGTGAGCTGGAATATCATGATGGGCATCGGGCAAGTCGTGACCGTGCGTTTTCCCGCCTCCCGACTGGCTGAAGTGAATCTGGCTCTGGAAAATACCGCTTGGGGCAGTTACCGCACCGAGTTCTACCCGACTTACGATTTCAAGCCAATCGCGCTGGCAGAGCAGAACAAGGCCAAAGCGGCGCAATGAAGGCCATGGCACACCGGACAACCGGTGTGCTGCAAATCCTTGCTTCTTGCTCGATGCCGTCCAGAATCACAGCATTGCGGCGCGGATGACAGCGATTGCCAAGCCGCTGCGGATTCAGCACTCTGAATGACTTTCGCGACCATCCCCCGCCGCCGATCACAGGAGCCGCGCAATGCCCGCAACCGTTCTGGTACTGGTTGAAACCATCAATGACTATCTGCCGATTCTCGAACGTCAAGGCTTTCACCTGATTCTCGCCCCTACGCCGGCCGAGCGTGCGCAAGCCATCGTCACCCACGGCAGTCGCATCGATGCGGTGCTGACCCGTGGCCCGCTGGGCCTGAACGCCGATGAAATCGCCGCCCTGCCCGCGCTGAAAATCATCACGGTGATCGGCGCCGGTTACGAGCAAGTCGACCTGCAAGCGGCCAGCGACCGCGGCATTACCGTCACCAACGGGGCCGGCGTCAACGCGTCCTCGGTAGCCGACCATGCAATGGCGATGCTGTTGGCGCTGGTGCGTGACATTGCGCGTTGCGACGCTGCCGTTCGCCGCGGTGAATGGCCGAAGATCATGCGTCCGTCGCTGGCCGGCAAACGCCTGGGCATTCTGGGATTGGGTGCGGTGGGCATGGCAATCGCCAAACGCGCGGCCCTGGGCTTTGATATGCAGATCTGCTATCACAGCCGCCAGATGCGCAGCGATGTGCCTTATGCCTTCTGCTCGACACCGACCGAGCTGGCGCGGGCTGCGGACTTCCTGATCGTCGCCACCCCCGGCGGACTCGGCACCCAGCATCTGGTGACCCGCACGGTGCTGGACGCCCTCGGACCGAACGGTTTTATCGTCAACATTGCCCGGGCCAGCGTGATCGCCACGGCGGACCTGATCAGCGCGCTCGAGCAACGGCGGATCGCCGGCGCCGCGCTGGATGTGTTCGACCACGAGCCGCACGTGCCGGATGCGCTGAAAACCCTGAGCAACGTGCTGCTGACGCCACACGTCGCCGGCCTGTCACCGGAAGCCACCCAGGGCACGGTGGAACTGGTGGGCAAAAATCTTATGGCGTTCTTTTCCGGCGAGCCGGTACTGACGCCCATCACACTGCCGCCCAGGCTCAACGACCAGCGTGTGCACTAAAGCACACCGAGCAAGGTCCACAACCGCCGCGATTCGGCATCGGCGCTGATCAACTCCCCCAATAACTCGCTCAACGGTTTATTGCCCCATTCGACCCCGCGCCGGATCAGGTACGGCACCGGGCTGTGGGGTTCGGTGCGGGCCAGGTACTCGGCGATCAGCAGCAACTGCCGATACGCCTCGACACGGCTGGCCGGCTCGCGCAAAGCCTGGGCCACCGCTGCCGGCGCTTCAGGCTGCGTCATGGCGGCCGGTGTTTCGAGCTGGGGTGCCGGCGCTGCCGGTTGTTGAGGGTGCATGGCAATAAACTCCTGAACCAGGGTCAGCAGCGCTTGAATGGTGTCCTGCAAGGGACGCAACCCCGGTCCCTGCTCTCCCAGATACGCCTCGCACCAGTTTTCCAACCGTTGCAGGTGTTGCAGGCTCAGCAGCAGATTGCCCTGCGTGCGCAGCCAGAAGGCCAGCGGCGTGGCGCGGATCTGATCGCTGAGTTTTTTCTGTTGGTTGCGCGCGGCTTCCGCCGAGCTTTTGGCATTTTTGCTGTCGTTGGCCTGCACTTGCTGAATCTGCAAGCGCCGCCAGACTTCCAGGGTACAGGCTTCAAAATCGCTGTTGCCGGCACCGAACAACGGCACGCGTGTCAGCAACACTTCAGTGTATCGGCGCACCAGCCACTCCAGCGGAATCACCCGCCACGACTGATCGCCCTCTTCGGCCAGCGGGTGCACATCCTCGGGAAAACGCTCGCACAGACCGCTGATCAGCGCCAGGCTGCCTGGCAGCCCATCCAGCGCTTGCAGGTGCAGCCACGCTTCGCCGAGCCAGGCGCTGAGCATCAAATCCTTGCTGCGTTCCAGCAACAAAGTAGTGGTGAGCCTCTCGACTTGCGGCCAGTCCGCTCGCTTGAGCGTCGACTGCCAGACCCCGGTCGGCAGGCTGGCGTCGTCTTCGCGGCGCAAGTCGCGCAATTGATCGAACTCGCGCTCATAGCGCAGATCGACACCGCAGGGCGCCTGTTCGCTGATCGGTGCGAGCAACTGATCCATCAGGTCCGGCAAGGTCGTCGACGGCAGGCTCACATATCCTCCTTCTGCGCTTCAAGGGCGGCGGTGCTACCGGTCAGCTGAAACGGTGAACGCGGCGCGCGGGTCGGTAACGGGGTAATCGCCAGCGGTAATTTCGAGCCCTGGCTCATCAACGACAGGCGCACGAACATGCGGGTAAATTCGCTGGTGACGCTGTCGGTAGACGCCGTCACGGGCAGGCGCAATGTCAGCGGAAAATCGGTGTAATCCATGCTCGGTTGGCGCTGTACCGAATAGTGCGCACGCATCAGCCGCAGCAACGACCACGGCCCGCCATATTCCCAGCCAGCCTCCAGATCGCGCACCACCAGGTTCGGTTGCAGCGGATCATTGACCGGGCGTTCCTTGCCATTACGGGCCCAACGCAGGGACAGCCGGATCGGCTGGCCGACCAGCCAGCGCAAATTCGCTTGTTCGGCCGGTACCGGATAGCTGATCTGCTGGCTACCGGCGAGCAGACCCCAGGCGATCACTTGATCGGCGCCCTTCTCGTCATCGCGATCGGTACGCCAGCGCACCTCCAGTTCGACGCCGAGCAGGCCGCTTTTGTCGCGCACAAACAACGGTGTCAGCCAGGTGCTCGCCTGTTGCAGACGATTGAGGAAATCCTGTGCTGCCAACCGCTCGGGTGTCTGGCTCAATACCAGCCCGGCCTGCGCGACAGGCAGACGCTTTTCAATGATGTCGAGGAAATGCTGGACCCGCGCCGGATCGGCATCCTGCGCCTGCACACCGTTGGCAAACGGAAAGCGGTCGGCCAGGTACTGATTGAAATAATTGGCCAGCTCATTCCAGGCGGCCGCTGCCTGACGCTGTTGCAGAAACTGGCAACGCTGCAGGGCCGACTGTTGCAACTCCAACGCACGCATCGCCAGCGTGCCGCGCCCTCCGGCGACATTGGCGGTCTGTAGCGTCTGGACGCAGGAGCTCGTGTCCATCTCGACAAAATCCCGACTGACCAGTTGTTCAATCTGCGCGGGTGCACTGGCCGGGTTGGCATCCTTGTACTTGAGCAGTTCCTCATTGAGCGCGCTGAACTGGGTGACGCGCTCGTAGTCGAGCGCCGACAACGCGCCCTGCTGGGTCAGCAACCACTGCAGGGCCGACTGCCGACGTTCAGTGATGCCGAGCATGGTGTTGAACTGCTGCTTGAGGCTCAGCTTCAAGTCCTGCACATCGCTGGCGGCGTACAGTTGCAGGCCAAGGTTCTTCGAGCCGTCCCACTGACTGATTTCTGCCCGACCGCCGAACAGCGGTTGCTCGGTAATTTCATCCAGACCGCTGACAATCTGCGCCAGGGCGCGGCGGTTGAGCGCGCCTTGCAGCCGCGTTGCCAGATCGCTGCGGTGCACCTCGACGAAGGCTTTTTGCAGGGCCATGGCTTGTTCGGCCTGCACATTGAATACCTCAAAGGGGTGGGTCTGATCGTTGTGATCCTTGAGACTCAGCCACATCGCCTGGGCGGCGGCGCTTTCGGCCGTTTGCAGCAAGGCCTGGCGATAGGCCGGTGGAATGCGCGGCAGCTCTTCAGCGATATAGCTTTTGTAACTGGCGTAATAGTTGAGCGAGGTATTCAGGTCATCGCCATCGACGGTCTGGCCTTCCAGGTTCACGTTGTCTTGACTGGCGCGCAGGGCGAGCGAAACGAAGTCGCGCTTGAACAAGGCCTGCACGGCGTTGTTGAGTTTGATCACTTGTTCTTGCAGCGCCAGTTGCCCACTGCCCTGCTGGATCAGCAAGTTGCCGCGCGAGCCGACCTGAGCGATCCACTGGTCGCGAAAACTCTGCTGCAGTTTGCCTGCCTGCCGGTCCAGCTGCTGCTCGACGCCCGGGCCGAGCAGGCTGCTCTTGCGCACTTTTTCAAGAAAATCGCGATATCCCGGCACCAGCTCCTGGCCTTTGCCGCGGCTCCACGTCGAGTTGGTCAGGGCAACCGCTGCCTGCAAGTCTTCGATCAGCGCGCGCAAATCTTCCAGTTCACGCAGGCTGTTGCCGCTGCCAACCTCCAGGCGCTCCAGGTGCAGCTTGAGGTAACCGGCCTTGCTGACGAAGTTGTCGGCGAGGAAATACTGATCGAGCCAGCGCTGCATCAGTGCGGAAAAGTTGCTTTCGATCAGCGGCCGCTCAGCGCTCAAATCCAGCGCCTGCAACTCGTCGCCATTGCCCGCGGCCAACACCCGGTTGTAGTAGGCCGCATGAGCCAGGGCTCCGACATTGAGATTGAGCGACAGCGCGTTGTTGCTCAATTGCACCAGATCATCCAGCGGCGTGCGCTGATTGTTCTGCACCTGGGCAAACAATAGGTTTTGCTGTTCCAGGCGCAACGCACGCTCTACCAGATCCGTAGCCTTCTGATAGCTCTGCCACTGCGCCGGGTCTTCACTCTCGACGCTGCTGCGCCGATCGGTGGGACGTATCGCTTTGAGTTTGCTCAGCTCGGCGCCGAGCAGTTCGTGCAATGGCAGCAGCACATGGCGCTGAGTAGACCGCAATACTTGCTGCTCGAGCTGTGAGTCGAAGGCGGAAAACCACGAGGTCGGCAACACCAGCGAGGCATAGCGCCAACGCGGCGCCCGCTCCAGCACGCGCCAGACACTTTGTACGTTGCGCCGGGTCGGCTCGACGCGATGGGCGTCATCGGTGACGGCCACATAGCTTTTTTGCGCGCTCTGCATCAGCCGCGCCAGCTCATGGGCATCCTTGACCGATTGCTGCCAGACCCACAGCATCGCCACCGCCCACAGCACGCCAACCACCAGCGCCACGCCGGCGCTCAAGCGCTGCCAACGCTGACGCAAGCGCAACAGCCGCGGCACACCTTGCGCCAGCCCGCGCTCGCCGACCAGACGCTGGCGCCACAACTGGCGCACGAACACGCTTTGCTGCAAAGCACGGTCGTCGGCATAGACCCCGTCCCGGGCGGTCTCCGGGGCCTGACTGGCGCTGAAATAGACGCCGCGAAAGCACGGCGCCTCCCCTTGGGCATTGCCCTGAAACACCGGTTCCAGAACACTTTGCAAACCACGGCGCAGGGTTTCCAGACGTTCCGGCAAGGCATACAGATCGGCGCTCAACTGTCCGGACAAGGTGCCGATTTCGATGACCGCCTCGGCCACGGCACGCTGGAGTTGATTGAGTGCCTGATCGCTCCATTGCCCTTGCCACAGCGCATCGCGCGCGTAGGGTGACGACCAGCCTAACGTGCGCTCACGGGCCTCTTCGGGCAAAGCGCTGATGAGCGCCTGAAAGCCCGGCAATTCGTCCAGGCCGGTGACAATCACGTACACCGGCACACTCAAGCCGAAGCGTTGCAGCAGATCGATGAAGCGCCGGCGTGCGGCCAGACCGAGGTTCGCGGCCTGTTCCAGGTCGCTCAGACGACTGACCGGCACCAGCCAGACCACGCCATCCAGCGGCCGTTTGCTGCGCAGGCGCAGGATCAGGCCGAGCAACCGCCACCAGCCACCGCGCTGCAAATGCATGCCGTCCTCGGGCAGAAACAGCGCTTGCGGCACCACCAGCACCGCGCCTTCGGGGTCCGACCACCAGCGGCCGAACCACGCCGGTTTGTCGGTGGGTTGCAGACGCCATTGGCTGACCAGTTGCGTACCCTGGACTTCATCGCCGAGCATCAGCAGCCAGGGCAACTGATAACGATCGTGGCTACCCTGTTCTTGCTCCATGTGCCGCACCGACGTGTAAAAACTGCGCACCGCCGCACCGCTGCGAGTGCGCAACCACCACACGGCCACGGCGGTGATCAGCAGCAACACCAGCAGCGCGGCGACCCATGCGACGATCGTCAGGGTGCTCATTCGTCTGGCTCCGCAACGCCCATCGACTCGGTGATTTGCAGCACCGGCTCCAGCTGCGCACGAATGTCACGCCAGAACCACTGACCAAGCCCGGTCAGCAGCAGCACCATGGCCAGAATGCCCAGCGCCAGACGCAAGCCGTCCGGCAAAATCGTGCGCACCGGCAGTTGCAACGGTGTGGCCAGGGACGGTTGCACCAGACGCTGACTGACGCCTTCGTAGCTGGCCTCGTCCTGCCAGGCAAATCGGTACAGCGCCAACCGCCATTTTTCCAGTTGCGCCTGACTGTGCTCGCCCCGCAGGCGACCGTGAAAACCAAGAATCAGGCACTGCAAATACACGTTGGCCAGATCGCGCGCGGTCGGTTGCTGCTCCTCAAGCAAAGTCTGGATCGCCGCCGGCACTTGCTCCCCCGCCTGACGGCTGGCGTACAGACGCGACTCCAGCGGTTTATCCTGCCACGCCGCTTGTCCCGGCCATGGCGTGAACAATAGGGTTTCGTCGACCAGGGCGACGAACGCATACACCAGCGCCTTGACCTGCTCGGTCGCGGAATCGCCGACCCGTGAATACGCCGTTCGCCAGAGTCGCTGGGAGGCTTGCGTCGACAGTTCGACCACGGTTTCCACCAGCGCCACATCGTCTTCGCTGTCCTTGGGCAAATGCAGCCAGTCCTGTTGCCACTGCTGCCAGGTCTGGCGGAACGCGCTGCTCAACGGTGCGTCCTGCAACCCAAGGCTTGCGGCACTTCCTTGCGACATACGGCGTTCCTTGTGTGATCAGGCACTTTCACTGTGCTGGGCGACAAACAGCACCACTTGCCAGGGACTGCTCGTCAGTTTTGCGGCGGGCGCGGCGATCATCAGTGGCAGTTGCGCGTCAAACCAGGCCCCTTCGGCAGTCACCACAAACAGCCGCGTGTCATCGCCGACGCTGTAGGCGACTTGCTCGCTGCGGCTCATCGCCTGATGGGCCAGGCCGCTCATGCGCTGACGGCTGAGCAGCGCAATGTGCGGCGCCGAGGCGATGATCGCCGCGCGCAGCCAATCACTGGCCGCCTGCTCGCTGGCACCGTTGGGCATGCGCAACCCGATGACCAGACGCTGGCTCGGCTGCTCATTGGGTAATTGAATGGAAAAGCTCTGTTCGCCACGTTCGAACGGCAGGCTGCGATAGCCGGCCCGGATCAGCTCAAGGGTGGTTTCCAGCCATTGCAGCAGCGCATCGAAACCGCGCTGCAATTCGACGAAATCCAGCGCGGAAAACGCCGGCACACCGGCCAGCGGATCGAGCGCCGACCACGCGCCGGCCAGCCCCAGCAGCAGCCCGTAAACCGCCTGCGGGGTCGCGACGCGACTGCTCAGCGCGCCCTCGACTTCCGGCAGGCGCGCCCACAATGCGGTCAACTGCCGACGGATCTCCAGCGCATCGTCCTGATTGCCGGCCTGCTGCGCCTGACGCAGACGGCCAGCGAGAAACAGACACTTCTCCCGTGCCCGTGCGCAGAGACCGGCGACGCGCTGACCCAGCACAGATTCGGGCAACAGGATGGGGGTTGGCGGTGTGTAAGACAGCGGCAGATAACCGCCCCCCTCCTTGCGGATTTTCAGCAGCGGCAGGCAGATCGAGTCGGCTTTGTTCAGTTGCGTGCACAGCCGCGGGTTGGGACGCCACACCGTGATCGATTCAGGAAACTCGCCACTGGTCAGGTCCGGCAGCGCGGCGCCGACCATCGACTGCAAGCGCCCCTTGAGCGGCAGCAATTGCCCGGCCCGCCACAGCGGACTGATCGCCAGGTACACCGTGACCGTGGCATCGTCGCAGGCGTCGATCGCGGCGCTGACATCCAGTTCCAGAGTCGGCCCGATACCGGCCTGCAGGTCCACCGGCAAGCCATCGGGCATCGTGCCTTGCAGGGACAACACCCGCACCACCCCACCGCTGAGCGCCGAGGGATCGAACGCCAGATGGCTGACGCCCCAGAACCACGGGTTGCACGCCTGCGCCAGGTGCGCACCGAGCGCTTCGGCCCGCAGCCCTTGCAACTGAAAGTGCTGTGGCAGCAACTGCATGCCTTCGTGCCAGCAGACCGCGTCAGGTAGCAGACTCATACGACTCCCTTCGACTGCGCCGCGAACCGGCGGCAAACGGTATTTTCAGTTTTCCTGGCTGACCAGAGTCATCTCGCGACTGTCGAACTTCAGCCACGCTTCACTCTGATCGTCGAGCCGCAAGCGGTGCGCTCCGGGTGTGTTATAGCTGGCGAAGACCAAAAGTCCAGCAGCCTTCTTGCCCCCCAACGGAAACGGCTGGCGGTCGATAAATTGCCCCGGCACCAGTTCCAGCCCCCACACACTCATCAACTGACGATAGTCGCGCTGGTACTGCTCGCGCCCGGCAAACCATTGGCTGGCACTGATGCCGGACAGCTGTTTGAGCAGGTCGGGATCGGCCACCGCGATGAAGTCCACGGCAATCGGCGTGTCGTCATTGGCTTTGGGCGCGACGTCGAGGGTCAGGCTGTCGAGTCCGACTTTCGGTCCGAACAACGAGCACCCCGCGAGCAAGAAAAACACCCACGTTAAAAAAAGTCGTCGATACAAAATGAATTTTCCTTTTCTTGAACTTGTCCAAAAATGTTTTTCCTTGCTTTTTTATAGACCTGTTCTAGCTTCTTGGGTAGTTCGGTTCCTACAGCCGAATGAGGAAGGTTTGTCAAAGGAACGACAGGTCATCTGCCTCCCTTTCTAACCTACGGTCCAGCAAGGGAAAGCGATGAACGGGCCACCCCGATGCATTGCGCCCGCTCATCGCATCGGAGTTCGCCGACATGGCAGAAAGTACTCAGCACAAGCTCGACCGGGTGCGTCCGCCCCGTGTGCAAATCACCTACGACGTCGAAATCGGTAATGCCATCGAGAAAAAGGAATTGCCGTTGGTGGTCGGGATTCTCGCCGACCTCTCCGGCAAACCGCTGGAGCCATTGGCAAAACTGACCGAGCGACGTTTTACCGAAATCGACCGTGATAATTTCAACGAGGTGCTCGCCTCGATCGGCCCGCGCGCCACCCTGCAGGTCAACAACACCCTCAGCGGCGACGACAGCAAGCTCAACATCGAACTCAACTTCAAACACATCGACGACTTCGACCCGGTCAAGGTGGTGGAACAGGTCACGCCGCTGCGGCGCCTGTTCGAAGCACGCCAGCGCTTGCGCGATCTGCTGACCAAACTCGACGGCAACGATGACCTGGACAAGCTGTTGCGCGACGTCATCGCCAACACCGAAGGCTTGCAGGAAATCAAATCGGCTCGCCCGGACACCGCTGTCCCGGCTGCTGATGCCGAGACGCCGGCCGAACCGCAAGCCTGATCGTCCATTCCACCGAGGGGAGAATTCGCCATGCCCGCCGCGCAGAAACAAGCCAGTGAAGGTGCAACCCAAACCCTGTCCCTGCTCGACCAGATCATCCTCGAAGGCCGTATGGCCCACGATGACAGTCAGCAGGATTACGCCCGCGACATGCTCGCGGAGTTCGCCACTCAGGTTCTCGACGAAGGCATGGCCATCGACAAGGACACCGTGGCGATGATCAACGACCGCATCAGCCAGATTGACCAGCTGATCAGTGCCCAGCTCAACGAGGTGTTACATCACCCCGACCTGCAAAAACTCGAAGCCTCGTGGCGCGGCTTGCACCTGCTGGTGCAGAACACCGAAACCAGCAGCCGGTTGAAACTGCGCCTGCTCAACGTCACGCAAAAAGAGCTGCAGAACGATCTGGAAAAAGCCGTCGAATTCGACCAGAGCGCGCTGTTCAAGAAGATCTACGAAGAGGAATACGGCACCTTCGGCGGGCATCCGTTCAGCCTGCTGGTCGGCGATTACACGTTCGGCCGTCATCCGCAGGATATCGGCCTGCTGGAAAAACTCTCGAACGTTGCCGCTGCCGCTCACGCGCCCTTCATCGCCGCCGCCAGCCCGCGCCTGTTCGACATGAACAGCTTCACCGAACTGGCCGTGCCGCGTGACCTGTCGAAGGTGTTCGAGAGCCAGGAGTTGATCAAGTGGCGCTCGTTTCGCGAAAGCGAAGATTCGCGCTACGTCTCGCTGGTGCTGCCGCACTTCCTCCTGCGCCTGCCTTACGGTCCTGACACCTCGCCGGTGGAAGGCATCAACTACGTCGAAGACGTCAACGGCACCGACCACAGCAAATACCTCTGGGGCAACGCTGCGTGGGCACTGTCGCAACGCATCACCGAGGCGTTCGCCAAGTACGGCTGGTGCGCGGCGATTCGCGGTGCTGAAGGCGGCGGCGCGGTCGAAGGGTTGCCAGCGCATACCTTCCGCACCAGCTCAGGCGACCTGTCGCTGAAATGCCCGACCGAAGTGGCGATTACCGATCGCCGCGAAAAAGAGCTCAACGACCTCGGTTTCATCGCCCTGTGCCACAAGAAAAACAGTGACGTTGCGGTGTTCTTCGGCGGCCAGAGCACCAACAAGGCCAAGGTTTACAACACCAATGAGGCCAACGCCAACGCGCGGATCTCGGCGATGTTGCCGTACGTGCTGGCGGCCTCGCGTTTCGCCCATTACCTGAAGGTGATCATGCGCGACAAGGTCGGCAGTTTCATGACCCGCGACAACGTGCAGACCTACCTCAACAACTGGATAGCCGACTACGTGCTGATCAACGACAACGCGCCGCAGGAGATCAAGGCGCAGTACCCGCTGCGCGAAGCGCGGGTGGACGTCACCGAGGTGGCCGGCAAGCCGGGCGCCTATCGGGCGACGGTGTTTTTACGCCCGCACTTCCAACTGGAAGAGCTGACCGCGTCGATCCGTCTGGTGGCAACCTTGCCGCCGCCGGTTGCTGCGTGAGGTGATGGACTTTTGTGTTGCTGCCTGAGGTGACGGGCTTTTGTGGCGAGGGGATTTATCCCCGCTGGGCTGTGCAGCGGCCCTGAAAAAGCGGGGCCGCTGCGCGCCCCAGCGGGGATAAATCCCCTCGCCACAGTCACTCACCACAGTCTCTCGCCACAGTGTTTCACCACAGTGCCCTTGCCACAGGTCCGGCTTCACTCTTGCACATCAGTATTCAGTTTTACAGATCAGTGTCCGGCCCATTTGCCTAATGTGATTTTCTTCAGGAGTTTCAAGCGATGGATGCAATCATTCTCGACCTCGGCGGCGACATCAAAGGCGACAGCCTGCTCGAAGGTTTTGCGGATAAGATCGAAGTCATGTCCTACAGCCACAACGTCGCGATGCAAGTGACCAACGACGTCAGCAACTCGGAACGCACCTCCGGTAAACCGCATATCGGCGAGTTCACCCTGACCAAGTTCGTCGACAGCTCGACACCGTCACTCAACGAGTACTGCTGTGCCGGTAAACCGATCCCTGAAGCGAAAATCACCGTCGGGCGCAACGCCGCCGAAGGCAGTGGGCAGTTGATGCCCTTCATCGTCTACACCCTGACCAATGTCGTGCTGTCCAACGTCAGTGTCAGCGGCGGCACCGGCGGCAAACCCGTGGAGACCCTGTCGCTGAACTTCACCAAGATCAAATGGGAGCTCACCGCGCAGAAAGACGACGGCACCAAGGAAGGCACGGCCGCATCGACCTGGGACATGGCCGCCAACAAGCTTGTCAGCTAAGCCGGCGTCGCGGCCATGGCAGGCACCGGCATGCTCCCCCCGCTGTTCGAACGCCTCGCTTCGAGCGAGGCCGACGACGTACGGACATTCGACCGGCAGGACTTGCTCGACTCGGTACACACCGAGCTCGGGCGCCTGTTCAATACCCGGCGTGGTCCGCGCACACTGACCCAGCCACCCAGCGTGATCGACTACGGCATCGCTGACTGGAGCGCTTTGCAACAACAGCGCAGCGATGACCGTCGTCGCCTGGCGCGCGATATTCGCGAAGCCATCACCTGGTTCGAACCGCGTCTGGAGCTCGCCGAAGTTCAGATCAACCCCCTGCCCGATCAGCCGCAACGCATGAGCATTCGCCTGCTCGGCGAGTTGCGCAGCGGTCAGCAACACTGGCCGGTAGCGTTTGTCATCGAGCCCGGCGGTCAAGGGCTGGAGGTGCGCCATGAGCGACTCGATTGACCCGCAACTGCTCGACTATTACCAACGCGAACTGACCTGGCTGCGCCATGCCGGCAGTCAATTCGCCGAGCGCTATCCGAAAGTCGCGCGGCGCCTGGAACTGTCACCCGGCGAATGCCCCGACCCGCATGTCGAGCGCCTGCTCGAAGGTTTTGCGCTGCTGGCGGCGCGTCTGCAACGGCGCCTCGATGACGATTACGCCGAGTTCAGCGATGCGCTGCTGGAACAGCTTTATCCCTTGGCGATGCGTCCGCTGCCATCGTGCGCCATCGTCCAGTTCGAGCCGGACCCGAGCAAGGGCAACCTTGATGGCGGTTATCCGCTGCCCCGCGACACACCGCTGTTCGTCACCACCGACAAGGGCCAGAGCATTCACTTTCGCACCTCGGCGGCAGTGAATCTGTGGCCCATAGTGGTCAGCGAAGCGTTGCTGCTGGGCAGCGACGAAGCACAGGCCCTGACCGGTGTGGCGCAGTCGCGCTCAGCATTGCGCCTGAGTTTGCGTTGCCTGGACGACAGCCAATGGTCAACGCTTGCCATCGAACAACTGCGCATTCATTTGGCAGCCTCGCCGGTAATCAATGCCTGCCTGTATGACCTGCTCGGCGCGCACGCCGTGCAAGTGCTGGCGGGGTCGCCGGGCAGTGTGCCGGTGGCGGTAAAAGGCTTGCCGAAAATCGTCGGCTTCAGCGACGACGAAGTGCTGCTACCCGATGAGGATGGCGTGCACCCGGGCATGCGCCTGCTCGCCGAATACTTTGCCTTCCCGGACAAATTTCATTTTTTCGACCTGCCGCTGAGCGGTGTCACCAGCGACAGTCAAACGCTGTACCTGTACATCGTGTTTGACCGCGCTCCCGGCAGTCGCCTGCATTTACAGGCCAGTGACATTGCCCTCGGTTGCGCACCGGTGATCAATCTGTTCCCACGCACATCGGAGCCGTTGCGTCCCGACGGTACCCGCAGCGAATACCGCTTGATCGCCGACAGCCACCGCGAAAACAGCGTCGAAATTCATAGCATTCGCGGCATGCGCTCAAGCTCCAGTGCTGGCGTGCAAAGGCTGCCCGCCTACTACGGCAGTCAGCACAGCGGCGGCGATCAACAGCGTTACTGGCATGCGCGGCGCGTCAGCGGCATGACACCCAACCGGCTGGGCAGCGACTTGCTGGTCAGCGTGGTCGACACCCGTTTCGAGCCGCAAACCGATCTACCCGATTACAGCCTCACCGCAGAACTGCTCTGTACTAACCGGCATCTTGCGCAGAGTTTGCCGGCGGGCACCCCGCTGGGTTTCGAACGCCCAGGCCCGGTCGCGTGGGCGCGTTTGCGCAACCCGCCGAGCCCGCAGAGTTTGCCGCGCCTGGACGGCGATTCCCGCTGGCGGCTGGTGTCGCAACTGACCCTCAATCACCTGTCGCTGGTTGAAGGTCCGCAGGCGCTGGATGCCCTGAAAGAGATTCTGCTGCTGCACAACCTGCGCGATGAGGCCAGCGCGCTACGGCAGATCGAAGGCTTGCTGAGCCTCCGTTGCGAACGCGTGATCGGCCATGTCGGCGCCGATGCCTGGCGCGGCTGGCGTAATGGGCTTGAGGTGCAGTTGCAACTCGATCCGCAGCATTTTGTCGGCAGCAGCGCCGTGCTGTTTTGCGCGGTACTGGCGCAGTTCTTTTCGGTGTACGCCACGGCCAATCGCTTTGTGCGCACAGTCCTGATGCAGTCCGACAAGGAGGTCAAGGCATGGCAACCCCAAGCCGGCATGCCGCTGTCGCTCTGACCTTGAGCCAACGCCTGCGCCGCGATCCGCAGGCGTTCGAGTTATTGCAGGCGCTGTTGCTGCTGGAGCGGGAACAGCCGCAAGCCGATTCGCTCGGTAGCGGTACTGCGCCTCAGGCCGAAGCGGTGAAACTGCGCGGGCCATTGACGCCGATGTTTGCCGCCAGCCAGATCGAAGCCCTGCGCGAGGAGCCGGGCCAGCCGTTGATCCTCGACACGCCTGTGTTCGGCCTCGGCGGCCCGGACGGCCCCCTGCCCTACGCCTATCAGGAATGGCTGCAACAACGGGCGCGGGCCAAGGATCACGCGCCGGCCGAGTTTCTCGACCTGTTTCAGCATCGCCTGCTGAGTCTGCTGTACAAAGTGATGCGCAAACACCGGATCGCCCTCGGGTTCGTCACGCCGGGTGCTTCGCCGGTGCAGGCGCAATTGCGTGCACTGACCGGGTTGCTGCCCAAATCCTTGCAGGAACGCCAAGCCGTCCCCGATTGTGCAGTGCTGGCGTGTACTGCGCTGTATGCCGATGGCCGCCGCTCACTGGCCGGGTTCGCGGCGATTGTCCGCGAGCAATTTTCCGTGCCCGTGGAGCTGAGCGCCTACGAAGGTGCCTGGCGAGAGATTCCAGCCGCCAGCCGCAGCGTCATGAAAGCGGGTGGACGCAATCTGCAACTCGGTCGCAGCGCGGTCGCCGGTACTCGGGTGTGGGATGAACACGCCGGGATTCGCCTGACCCTCGGCCCTCTGTCCTCGGCGCAAGCCGGACGCTTTCTGCCAGACGGCGAAATGCACCCGGCATTGGCCAGTCTTGCAGCGCTGTATTTCGGCCCGGACCTGGACGTGAAGCTGGTGCTGCTGGTGCGTGGCGCCGGGCCGATGAAACTGGGGCGCCTGGCCCCGGCGCTGCTGAGCTGGAACGGTGGTTTGCAGCGTCAGGCCAGCGTCGCGGTGCAAGCCATTGAAACCCGTCTTCGTCAGCTGGAGATCACCTGACATGGAACTGGCCAGCCTGATCGGACGCCTCAACCCGGACAACCGCCGCGCACTCGAACGCGCGGCGCAACGGTGTTTGCAACGCGGCCATCACTTTGTCGAGATCGAACATTTGCTGCTGGAATTACTCGACATCGAGGGTGGGGATTTTGCTTTTCTGCTGCCGCGTTTTGGCCTTGAGCGGGATGCGCTGACGGCGGAAATCAACAAGGCGCTGGATCTGTTCAAGGCTGGCAGCACACGCACGCCAGCGCTCTCGTCCCACACGTTGGGATTGCTGGAAGACGCGGTGGTACAGGCCAGTGTGCTCGGCATCGACAACATCCGCTCGGGGCTGCTGTTACTGGCGCTGCTTGATCGAGATGAGCGCCGCAGCCTGCTGCTCAACAGTGCGTCGTCGTTGCTGCGTATCCCCAAGGAAGCCCTGCGCACCAACCTGTTGGAGTGGACGGAAAACTCGCGCGAGCATGTCGGCCCACGCTCTGTGTCGTCTGGCAATAATGCGCCACGGCAAGACTCGGTGCTGGATCAATACACTCAGGACCTGACAGCGGATGCCCACGCCGGACGCATCGATCCAATTGTTGGTCGCGACGGAGAGATCCGTCAGTGCATCGACATTCTTCTTCGTCGCCGGCAGAACAATCCGATTCTGGTAGGCGCACCCGGCGTAGGCAAAACCGCCGTCGTCGAGGGCCTGGCTTTGCGTATTGCAGCGGGCGACGTGCCGCCGTCGTTGCAAGAAGTCAGCCTGCGCGTGCTCGACCTCGGCTTGTTGCAGGCCGGCGCCGGGGTCAAAGGTGAATTCGAGCAGCGTTTGAAAGGCGTGATCGACGCGGTGCGCAGTGCCGACAAACCGATCATCCTGTTTATCGACGAAGCCCACACGCTGATTGGCGCGGGTGGTGCCGAGGGCGGCAGTGATGCGGCCAACCTGTTGAAACCGGCGCTGGCCCGTGGCGAGTTGCGCACCCTCGCTGCCACGACCTGGATGGAGTACAAAAAATATTTCGAGAAAGACCCGGCCCTCGCCCGTCGTTTCCAGCTGGTGCAGGTTGAAGAGCCGGACGAAATCACTGCCGTGGAAATGCTCCGCGGTGTCGCTGCCAAACTCGAACAGCACCACGGCGTGCAAGTGCTCGACGCCGCGATTCACGAGGCGGTGAAGCTTTCGCATCGCTACATCTCTGGCCGCCAATTGCCGGACAAAGCCATCAGCGTCCTCGACACTGCGTGCGCCCGCGTCGCCCTCGGCCAGCACGACGTGCCGCCACCGCTGGAAAGCCTGCGCCACCGGCAAAACAGCCTCAAGGATGAGGTCGAGCGCCTGCGCCGTGAACAGGCTACCGGCCTGGATCACAGGGAACGCATCACCCTGCTGGAAGATGAATCGAAAACCAATGTGCAAGCGATCCGCGAGCTGGAAACCCGCTGGGGCGAAGAGCGCGTGGCCGTGCGCGAACTGCTCGACACCCGCCGCGAACTGCTGGCCTTGAGCGAACGCGCCGACAGCGACAAACCCGATGAGGCCACCGACAATCGCATCGATCATCTGGCTGGCGAGTTGCTGCGTCTTGAAGCTGGACTGGATGCCATCCGCCAGGACGATCCGCTGGTGCCTGAACAAGTGGATACCAAAACCGTCGCCGCTGTCATCGCGGGCTGGACCGGCATCCCCGTCGGCAAAATGCTTGCTGACGAAGCCCACGCCGTCCGCACACTCGGTCAGCGCATGGGCCAACGGGTGATGGGGCAAAGCACTGCGCTTAACACCATCGCCCAGCGTTTACAGGCTTATCGCGCCGGACTGACCGACCCGCAAAAACCGGTCGGCGTGTTCCTGCTGGTCGGCCCCACCGGCGTCGGCAAAACCGAGACCGCCTATGCGCTGGCCGACGCCTTGTATGGCGGCGAACGCAACCTGATCAGCATCAATCTTTCCGAGTACCAGGAAGCCCACACCGTCAGCCAGCTCAAGGGCGCCCCGCCCGGTTATGTCGGTTACGGCAGTGGCGGCGTGCTGACCGAAGCGGTTCGGCGCAAACCGTATTCGGTGGTGTTGCTGGATGAAATCGAGAAGGCCCACCCGGATGTGCTGGAAGCGTTCTACAACGTATTCGACAAGGGCTTGATGGAGGACGGCACCGGGTTGGTGGTGGACTTCAAGAACACCGTGATGTTGGCCACCAGCAATGTCGGCGCTGAGCTTTTGCTTGATACGCCGGTCGCGCAACTCGGCAGCGAAGCCTTCAACGAAGCGCTGCATAAGGTCCTCCTGCAAGCCTTCCGCCCGGCGTTTCTGGCACGCATGACTGTGGTCGCGTATCGGCCGCTGGATGAGGCGACGCTGGAAGGGATTGTGCTCGCCAAGCTTGAGAAGTTGCGCGGCCGCTACAAGGCGGCAACCGGCAAGCAGTTCGAGTTTGATTCCGGGATTGTCAAAGCGGTGCTCGCCAAGTGCAGCGCAGCGGGCGCGCGGGATATCGAGAATGTGTTGATGACGCAGGTGACGGGGAAGTTGGCGGAGTGGGTGTTGGAGTAGAGAAACACTATGAGCAAGAGCAAGAGCAACAGCACTGCAGGCGCAGGTTTTTATTGATGACAGAGAGAAGGCGACACGCATGGAGCTTAGCAATCAATACGATCTGGCCAAGATCTCGATTATTCTGGGCTCGCTCGCCAGCGGGCAAAACTGGGTCACCCATGCTTACGAGCAATCCAGGGCTTTTGATATCCAGGAAGTGCAGTGCGCGTTCTTCCAGGGCGAGGAACGACTTTTTATCGCAGCAAACCCGCGCGAGCATGCAGGCGTGCTCAGTATGCTCAATCGGTGTGGCGTCACCAATCTCAGCAGCCTGATGCAGCTCTTGTATAAAGCGCACAAGATTTTCAGCGCGCCGAGCATGACCTTGAATTCGCTGGGTATGGAGTACTTTTACTCAGCTCAGGACCGAGAGGGTTACCGTGCCGTCCACACCGCCAATGCATCGTTCAACCCCGCGCCCCTGACCGAAGAACAAACGGCAAAAATCAAAAGAATCGTCGACATTCAAACCCGTCTGCCAAAAGACATCGAGGCTCCGCATGCGTGGCTGTATAAAAAACTGGCGGGCAAAACTATTGATCCGAAGAAAATAAACACCACCACCGGCGGCCTTCATCTCGTCACGTCGTTAGCCAGTATCGGTACGCAAACCGTCAACGTGATCGAGAACAGTGAAGAGAACGTTCACGCGGAATTGGCATTGCTCAAATTTTTAACGAAGGGCATGGTGGAAGGTCATTTTTCAAAGAGCAAAATCTTCCTCGGTGGCAAAAAAGCCGCCTGTGAGAATTGTCAGAAATGGATTGATAACTACAAGAAAATTCTCGTCAACGGCGCCTCACTTCATACCCCGGAAGATGAGCGCCCATCGACCACGGCGACCGATTCCACCTGTCCTTCGCAGTTCACACCCGCCCTCGTGGCGCCGCAAATGTGCAAAGTCGACACCGCCAATCCTCGATTCAACTTGCTGTTCAGCGGCAGCAGAGTGGATGCAGTGACCTGGCCTGCGCCCCTTGTCGCCGTGCCCGTAGCCGTCCTGGTGTAACGAACGACGTACAGATTCATGGTGTTCCCCTTGCCGCTGTGCGCTGAGGGGTTGTTGTCTGATATTCAATGAGTGCGAAGGAGTGCATATGTACCGGACCGTTCTATACCGCGGCACCACCGAACTTTGGGAGCAGGTCGTCATCGAGGCCAGTCTGCCACCGATCAATGTTCCGATTGCCGTCGGCAGCTACCTGCAGAAGGTAAAGGTCATCAAACCCAATCTGGAAAAAGAAATACGCACCCGGATCGCGCAAAAACCTTGTTCGACGTTGCGCAGCGGCAAGGAAATCATCCTCGGCAATGTTCCTGTTCCATTGAGTCAATTGAACGCCCAGCAGATCAATCAAGAGATCATTGCGCGGGTGGGTGTGGAAACGGCTTTCGGTACGCCCAATTACTTCAGTCACTTTGTCCCGTGCGGGACCTACTCCGGTATTTCCGAGAATTTCGGCCACGGTGGTTACTACCGATTCGAAATTCAGGGAAAGATCTACGGCCCCACCCCGCAGGACATCGAAGAATACGTCGCCGAACGCCATACGCTGCCTTCCTATGTCATCCCACTGTTCAGGGGCGGCAGTAACGAAGTGCTTGCCTATACCGGGAGCCTGATTACTTCGGTGGTATTGATGCGCGGCAGCGACGTGTACCGAACGGTTCTGAACTCACTCGATTAGTCGAAAAGCGGTTGCACAAGGAGCGTTGCATGTACTCGATCATGATCTGGAATACGCAACACTTCGATAACCAGCGGGCCAAACTCTCAAGTGCGTATTCGGATAAAAAGCAGTTTCTGGACTACTTCATCCAGCAAAAGAAGCCAGACATCATCGCTTTGTTTGAAGTGGGGAAAACCGGATCGATCAATGAAAGCCTGGTCAGCGACTTGATGGGCAGCTACACCCTCGCCTCCGTGCTCGCGCAGGAAGGCGGCAAGAAGAAACACACCACGCTCGGTTCCATGGTGCTTATTCGCGATGCCATCGCCAAAGAGTTCGACGATGTCACCGCGAGTTACATCCTCTCGCACACCGAACAACGGGCGCCGTTGATCATTCGGCACAAAGCTTCGGGTTATGGCTTTGCGTTCTATCACGCCAACGCGTCATACATGGCGCCCGGCAATATTCTCGACACCATCGAGTTCATCGAACGCAACGTCGGAAATCTTGGCATCAAGCAATTGCTGTTTTTCGGCGGCGATCTGAACGTGAATGCCGTCGAAGGGCCCGAGACCATGCTTGGCATGAGCCGATTGCTACCCAAAGGCGCCGGCTATACCCATCTGAGCGTGCGCAATGTCACCTTGCAGCGGGCGACCAACGAACTACGCCTGCGCCAGGGATACGGAGAGGACATGCACCATACGCCGCAATCCTATCTTGAACACTACATGAACATGGAGGCCATCGAGCGTTGCGAAATACTGCCCATCCTGTTGATGCTCGACTATGCCTATGTGCATGCCCCGCACGCTTGGGAAGCCAGCTGCGACGGCAGCATTCAAATCAACAGCGACACGGATGGAAACACCGTCAGCATTTCGCCGCGCTGCCTGGGACAGGCTATTCGCAGCGACCATTTCCCGGTGCTGTTCACGCTCAAGGCCACACTCGAATAACTCTGCACAAAGGTCGCTAAATGCCCCGTTCCACCGACAGCAACACCATGCTCTCTCTCACCGCCACCTCGCTGTCGGCGCTTTATCCTGAGTCGCTGTCCGGTGAAGAAGCCCTTAATTCGCTTGGTGTGCAGACTCTCAACGGTCTTAACGACGGCGCCTCGCTCACCCTGACCAGCGCCGTGGCCAGCCACGTCACCACGACTTTTCACAACGACGCGCAACTGCGCCCGTTCGACGCCCTGGTCGCGGAAATCCGCCAACTGCCCGCCGACGCCACCGCCGAGCGCTATCAACTAATCCTGCGCCCGTGGCTCTGGTGGCTGACCCTCGCCAGCAACAACCGCGTGTTCCAGAACCTCGCCACCTCGGACATCGTCACCACGATCTTCAAGGCCCACGGTTTCAACGATTTCAAACTCTCGCTGACCGGCAGCTACACCCCGCGCGAATACTGCGTGCAGTACGGTGAAACCGATTTCGCCTTCGTCTCGCGGCTGCTGGAAGAAGAAGGCATCTTCTGGTTTTTCACCCACGCCGACGGCAAGCACACGCTGGTGCTCGGCGACAGCAACGACGCGTTCGTGCCGATCCCCAATGGGCCGAAGGTCAAGTATCTGGGGCAGCAAATGGGCTCGCGCGAGTTGCATGGCATTCGCTCGGGGCAGGTGTGCTTGCAGGCGGTCGTCGGGGTCTATCGGGCGACGGATTACGAGTTCACCACGCCATCCACTTCGCTCTATGCCCAGGCCGAAGCGGTGGCCGGGCCGCGCTCGATTTATGAGCATCCGGGCGGCTACTACGCCAAGGCGCGCGGCGATGCGCTGAGCAAGCAACGGGTCGACGGCTTGCGCAGTGAAGAGAAACGTTTCGTTGGCGAGAGCGACTGTCGCTGGCTGATACCGGGCCACTGGTTCACCCTCGACGGCCACGACGATGCGAGCCTGAATATCGATTGGGTGGTGACGCGGGTCACCCATGACGCGAGCCATGAGAGCTATCGCAACCGCTTCGAGGCCATCCCCAAAGCCACGCCGTTTCGCCCGCAACGGGTCACACCGAAACCGCGCATGCACCCACAAACCGCCATCGTCGTCGGCAAGTCCGGCGAAGAAATCTGGACCGACGAATACGGCCGTATCAAGCTGCAGTTTCCATGGGATCGCGACGGCAAGAATGACGAAACCAGTTCCTGCTGGGTGCGCGTGGTGTTGCCGTGGAGTGGCAAAGGCTTCGGCATGCAGTTCATTCCGCGCATCGGCCAGGAAGTCATCGTGACGTTTATCGATGGCGATCCGGATCGTCCGCTGGTCACCGGGTGCGTCTACAACGGTGACAACGCCCTGCCCTACGCGTTGCCGGCCAATCAGACGCAGTCGGGGATCAAGACGCAATCATCCAAGGGCGGCGGTGGGTTCAATGAACTGCGTTTCGAGGACAAGAAGGATGCTGAAGAGGTGTTCCTGCAGGCGCAGAGAGATTTGAGGATCAACGTACTCAACGACACCACGGCCACCGTGGGCCATGACGAAGCCCTCACCGTACAAAACGCACGCACGCGCACGGTGAAGGACGGCGACGAAACCGTGACGCTGGAGAAAGGCAAACGCAGCGTGACCATCCAGACCGGCAGCGACAGCCTCGATGTGAAGGACACTCGCACGGTGAAAGTCGGCGCCGACCAGAACCACAGCACCGGCGGCAATTACACCGACAAGGTCACCGGCGATTACAGCCTGACGGTGGATGGCAACCTGACCATCAAGGTCAGCGGCACCCTCACCTTGCAGAGTGGCGGCAGTTTCACGATCAAGAGCGGTGCCGATCTGACGACGTCGGCCAGTACTTCGATCACCCACAAGGCCGGCACTGCCTTGACCAATCAGGCCGGTACTTCGCTGGATAACAAGGCCGGCACCACACTGACCAATGACGCCGGGATCAGCCTGACCAACAAGGGCGCGGCCTCGCAGACCGTCGATGGCGGCGGCATGCTGACGATCAAGGGCGGACTGGTGCAGGTCAACTGACAAGGAAAGGCAATGGCGATCACACCGCTGGATCTGCAGCAGGATGACAAGCAACTCAAGGGCCGCTTGCACGACGGGCAGCTTGAGGGGCCGTTGAGCATCAAGGATGACGGGCGCAAACAGGCCGACCTGAATTACAGCGCGGGTGAGTTGGAGGGCACCTCTGTGCTTTATCACCCCAACGGCAAGGTCTCGGCGCAGATGCCGTTTGTGCGTGGAAAGTTGCAAGGCGTGGCGAGCTTTTTTGCCGCCGAGGGATTTCTACAACGCAAGGCCAGTTACCGACGCGGGTTGTTGCACGGTGAGGCGTTCAATTACTTTCCCGACGGTCAGGTGGCCGAAGCCGAATTTTTTCGCGATGGCGTGCGTGAGGGGCGTTATCAGCGTTTCCATCCCAACGGCAAACTGGCGGCGCAAGCGCGGTACATGAACGGGCAGTTGCTGGAGCCGGAACAGGGCTTTGCCGAGGACGGGCGGCCGTTGGGAGCGGATGGCAAACCGATTTCGCGGGTGCGCTGGTGGTATCGCCATTGGGCGGATCCGCAGCAGGCCTGACAGCTCTCTGTTGGCAGAACCGGCCTCTTCGCGAGCAAGCCCGCTCCCACAGTTGATCGCATTCCCATGTGGGAGCGGGCTTGCCCGCGAAGGGGCCGGCACACTCAATTCGGATCTCAGGGAATGAGCATCTGCATCTGCCCCGGCATCACGATCTTGATCACCCCCGCCCAGTTGCACATCAATGTGCTGTTGGCATCGATCGCCGGCATCCCGCCGAGCAACAGCGTCGGCGCCCCCCCTGGGATCCACGGCGTCGCCGTCGCCGGAATGCACGGCATCGGCGTCAGCACGCCGAGCGCCGCCGCGGTGGCGGCCGCCACCATCGGATTGGCCATGCTCATGCACACGCCGAACGGCAGGATGTTGACCAGCGGGATTTGATCCATGATGTTCGCCGCTGGCATCCCACCCGTCAGGGTGCGATTGACCGGTAACACGTTGAGCATCGACGGCGCAGCGCCGAAGCTGCATTGCAAGGTGGCGCTGGCACAGACTTGCGGGCAGCCCATTTGCGCTCTCCCTGTTGGACACGGCATACCTGCTACACCTTAGTCGGCTGCGTCCCGTTGTGCACATTCCCACAGGTGATTATTCGGCAACACGCTAACCTATAAGACCTGCCCGCGCTTGTGAGCGACCGAGCGCGCCATTAGATTAGCCAATGATGTCTGGCCTCCAAAATAAGCAGAAGGGATAAGCATGGCGCTTACTGACCAGTCCACCCGTATCCGCTCCGGCGAAGAACTCGATGCCAGCCTGATCGATCCGTACCTCAAGGCGCACATTCCGGGCCTGACCGGCACACCTGCAATCAGCCAGTTTCCCGGCGGTGCGTCGAACCTGACCTACCTGTTGGAATACCCGCAGCAGGAGTTTGTCCTGCGTCGCCCACCGTTCGGCCACAAGGCCAAATCGGCCCACGACATGGGCCGTGAATTCCGCATCCTCAATCAATTGCGTGACGGCTTTCCCTACTGCCCGAAAGCCTACGTGCATTGCACCGACGAAGCCGTGATTGGCGCCGAGTTCTACGTGATGGAACGCGTCAACGGCATTATCCTGCGCGCCGAACTGCCACCGGAACTGGGTCTCGATTCGGCAAAAACCGAAGCGCTGTGCAAAAGCTTCATCGACCGTTTCGTCGAACTGCACCGCGTTGACTACAACGCCTGCGGCCTCGGCGACCTCGGCAAGCCTGAAGGCTACGTCGCTCGCCAGATCAAAGGCTGGAGCGAACGCTACGAAAAAGCCCTGACCCCGGACGCCCCACACTGGGAGAAAGTCAAAACCTGGCTCAACGACAAGATGCCGGCCGACCACCCGACCTCGAGCATCGTCCACAACGATTACCGCTTCGATAACGTCATCCTCGACCCGGACAACCCGATGCAAATCATCGGCGTACTCGACTGGGAACTGACCACCCTCGGCGACCCGCTGATGGACCTGGGCAACACCCTCGCCTACTGGATCCAGGCCGACGATCCGGCGCCGGTGCAACTGATGCGCCGCCAGCCGAGCCACGCACCGGGCATGCTGACCCGCCGTGAATTCGTCGATTACTACGCCGAGCGCTCGGGCATCCAGATCGACAATTTCGACTTCTACTACACCTACGGCCTGTTCCGTCTGGCCGGCATCGTGCAGCAGATCTACTACCGCTTCTACCATGGCCAGACCCAGGACAAACGCTTCGCGCAGTTCATTCACATGAACAAACTGCTCGAGCAGATGAGCTTGCAGGTCATTTCGAAATCGAGCCTCTGACCCAGGCCTCCAACAAGACTTTTCACAAGGGAACCCTATGTCCAAGACTCAGTTGTTCGACCTCGACGGCAAAATCGCGTTCGTCTCCGGCGCCAGCCGTGGCATCGGTGAAGCCATCGCCAAACTGCTGGCCCAGCAAGGCGCCCACGTGATCGTTTCGAGCCGCAAACTCGACGGCTGCCAGCACGTCGCCGACGCGATCATCGCCGCCGGCGGCAAAGCCACCGCCGTCGCCTGTCACATCGGTGAAATGGAGCAGATCAGCCAAGTGTTTGCCGGGATCAAGGAACAGTTCGGCCGCCTCGATATCCTGGTCAACAACGCCGCCACCAACCCACAGTTCTGCAACGTGCTCGACACCGATCTGGGTGCCTTTCAGAAAACCGTCGACGTGAACATTCGCGGCTACTTCTTCATGTCGGTGGAAGCCGGCAAGTTGATGCGCGAAAACGGTGGCGGCAGCATCATCAACGTCGCCTCGATCAACGGCATCTCGCCGGGGATCTTCCAGGGGATCTACTCGGTGACCAAGGCCGCGGTGATCAACATGACCAAAGTCTTCGCCAAGGAATGCGCGCAGTTCGGCATCCGCTGCAATGCCCTGCTGCCAGGCCTGACCGACACCAAATTCGCCTCGGCGCTGGTGAAGAACGACGCGATCCTGAAACAGGCACTGACGCAAATCCCGCTCAAGCGCGTCGCCGACCCGAGCGAAATGGCCGGAGCGGTGCTCTACCTGGCCAGCGACGCGTCGAGCTACACCACCGGTGTTGCGCTGAATGTGGACGGCGGGTTCCTGTCCTGATTTTTCAAGACACGCTTAACTTCCGTGGGAAAGAGCTTGCTGGCGAACGGTGTATCAGTCACCTGCATCCGGACTGACACAACGCCTTCGCGAGCAAGCCCGCTCCCACAGGATCGGTGCATGATTCCAGGCTTCCTGCACCCGAGTCATCGCCAATCTTATTGCGTGACGCAGCGGGTAGTCGTGATATGGCGTGTCACCTGCTCATCCACATACATATCCCCGACCACCTCAGTATTTTCCAATACCTCACACCTGCGTTCCGGCGGTGGCGGCGGCGCTGCCGGCGGAGGGGGTGGCGGACTGGCACAGCCAGCCATCAACACTGCAAAAAAAGCCAACGGCAACACGCGTTTCCCAAGATTATTCATAGGACGACCCGCGGAAAGTGAGAGACAAACTCCCGCAACTGAACCGGCCACGGGAGACCTGACACCCATTCTTTATAGCCGAGCCCCCGGCGAGCGCCAGTAAAGCCGGGTTTTCGGAGGAGACTGGCTGTCGAATTTGCGTTGCCGGACAGGCCGCCTTCGCGAGCAGGCTCGCTCCCACAGTGGGATTGTGGTGGGTCAGGAGGATATGGGTCGGCTGGTCGGCCGCCTTCGCTGGCAGGCCAGCTCCCACAGTTGGGGTTGAGTGAATCTGATGGAGATGAGGCGGCTGGTGGGCCGTCATCGCGAGCAGGCTCACTCCTACAAAAAAAGCAAAAGCAAACTGCTTTTGCTTCTCACCACTCAACACAATGAGCGTTAGCTCGAGTAAGGCTCTTGATCTTGATGCACGGCGCCCGTCGGAAGGCTGAGCGGAGGGATTGATCCGGGGGTGGGAGCGCAGCGACCGTACGACGAAGTCGTACACAGCGGAAGGAGGTGCAGCGAAGCAAACCGGAAACGCTGCGCCCGGATCGATCCCGCAGCGAAGGCACCCCGAGCCACAGCGAGGGGCCGCACGTCAGGGCAAAAGGCCTTTGGTTACTTTGGGCCCCCAAAGTCACCCGCCGTCAGGGCGGAACCCTAAGCAGCCGTTACCGCAGCAACGGATACATACCCCAACCCCCCCAAAACCTGGTCGGCCCAAAGGCCGCCAAGACCAACCGCCCCCTAAGCCAACCCCGAATCCCGCGCCGAGCGCAAAGAATTGCTCTCAAGCTCATACCGCAACTCATCCACCAACGCCTCAACCGACTCAGGCGTACGCAGCGAACCCAGATCAAGACCACTGATCACCAGATCCACCTCCCCCGACTCGGGGTGATACAACTTGACCGTCAGCGAATGATCACCATCCACCGAACAATCACAAGCCAGCGGCGCAAAACTCTGCTCAAGCCGCACGCGCAACTGCGCAAGATTCAACATGGACGTGGTTCCTATAGCCGTTTCGAAGGGGCACGATCGCAAGCCCGACATGGCTCGCACCGCACCCCACCAGCGTAAGAACCCGCAGCCCTAGCCAAAACATGAATTTGCACCCTTGCACCTAGTGCATTTGCACCACTAGCGCTGCCCTTTGGTGCCCCACTCTCCGGAAAACAAGCCACGCTCCCGGGCCCAGACAATCGCCTCGCTGCGGCTGTGCACGTCGAGTTTGGAATACACCGTCGCCACATGATTACGCACGGTATTGGGCGCCAGCTTCAGTCGGGCGGCGATCTCCTTGTCGGCCAGACCTTCGCAGATCAACCCCAGCACATCGCGCTCGCGCGCCGTCAGATCGGTAAACGAGGCGCTGGGCAACTGTGGCGAATTGAACTTCTTCACGTTCGCGAGCTTTTCGATCAGGGTCCGGCTGAACCACGAGGCATCCTTCATCACCTCTTCAATCGCGGCCACCAGCTCCAGCTCCGTACGCTTGCGTTCGGTCATGTCCATCAACACCAGCAAATAGCAGGAGGTGTCGTGAATATTCACGGTGTCGGCCGACAATGCGCAGTCCAGCAGATCCTCATTCTTCTTGCGCACCCGTACGTCTACGCGGTCCACCCGACCGTTTTTCGCCAGCGCCGCAAGCAACCCCGCACGCACACCGTCGTCGTCAATGAAGTTCAACTGCGTCACGGTTTTGCCCAGCACCTCCTCGCTGTCATAAGCGAGGGTTTCGAGGAAGGCCTGATTGACGTCGATGACGTGCTGATCCTCGGCGCTGCAGATCAGAATCGGCACAGGACTCAGACGAAAAGCCTTGGCGAACCGCTCCTCGCTCTGGCGCAGGGCCACTTCGACTTTGCGCCGTGGCTCCATGTCGACGAAAGACAACAACATGCAGTTCTCGTCGTTGAGCAGCAGCGGCTGCCCGGCAACGATCACCTGTTTGCTGCCGCCATCGGGCAGGCGCAGTTCGGCCTGCATTTGCGGAATGGTCGCAACGTCGCGCAGACGCTGAATGGCAAGGTCGCGTCGCTCGGCCTGTTCGAAAATATCGATTTCATAGGCCGACGTGCCGATCACCTGCTCGCGGGTGTAGCCGGTCATCTCCAGGAAACCCGGATTGACCTTGATATAGCGCAAATCGCTGAGCCGGCAGATCACCGCCGGTGCCGGGTTGGCATTGAAGGTTTTTTCGAAGCGCTGCTCGGCGTTGGCCCAATCGGTGACGTCGCTCATGATCAGCACCAGCGACTCGGGCTGGCCTTCACGGTCAGTCAGCACCATGCTGCGCACACTGTGCACCCAGAGGCGCTCCGGATCGTCCACGGGTGAAACTTCGATGAGCACGTCATTGAACACCTCACAGCGCGCGACACGGCTGATCGGGTAGTGCTCCGGCGACAAGGTGTGATTATTGCGATAGCGCAGGCTGAAGCGCTTGGCGTACTCGTCGGCGTGGGTGCCCAGATCGCCGATAGTGCTGACGCCGTGCATGGCCAGCGCCGCCTCGTTGGCCCAGAGAATGCTCTGGTCGAGCTCCAGCAAAATGACGCCATCGGACAGGCCGGCAATGATTTGCTGCAACTGACGACGATTGGTTTCGGTGGTCAGGACTTCCTGGCTCATTGGATCTCCACAACGTAATGCGGCTAGGTGAAGAGTACGACCGCAGCGGTTCGGGATCGTGCCACAGCCTCAAAATCGCCAAAAATCCAATGTGGGAGCGAGCCTGCTCGCGAAAGCGCGGTGTCATTCAGAGCATTCATTGACTGACTCAGCGCATTCGCGAGCAGGCTCGCTCCCACAGGTTTGCTGGGTGCGTTTACCTTAGGCGGCACGGTCGCTGGCCGCCACCGCCGCCGAAGCCGCCAGCATCGCCCGCAACAACACCGCGCATCCCGCCGCCAGATCATCCGGTGCCGCGTTCTCGATTTCGTTGTGGCTGATCCCGCCTTCACACGGCACAAAAATCATTCCCGCCGGGCCGAGTTCGGCGAGGAAGATCGCGTCGTGGCCGGCGCCGCTGACGATGTCCATGTGCGACAGACCTAGCCCTTTCGCTGCGCCACGCACCGCCTCCACGCAGCCCTTTTCAAAGTACAGCGGCGGGAAGTCGGCGGTCGGGGTCAATTCGTAGGTGAGGCCGTGCTGTTGGCAAGTGGCGTCGATCACCTGCTGCACTTCGGCGATCATCGAATCCAGGCGCGCCGGTTCCAGATGCCGAAAGTCTAGGGTCATGCGCACCTCGCCAGGGATGACGTTGCGTGAGCCGGGATAGGCTTGCAGGCAGCCGACCGTGCCGCAGGCGTGGGGCTGGTGGCCGAGGGCGGCGCGGTTGACGGCGCCGACGATCACGGCGGCACCGACCAGGGCGTCCTTGCGCAAGTGCATCGGCGTTGGGCCTGCGTGTGCTTCGACGCCGCGCAGCTTGAGGTCGAACCACTTCTGCCCTAGCGCGCCGAGTACCACACCAATGGTTTTCTGCTCATCTTCGAGGATCGGGCCTTGTTCGATGTGCGCTTCGAAATAGGCGCCAACCTTGTGTCCGCTGACCTTGCGCGGACCGGCGTAGCCAATGGCGTTGAGCGCTTGGCCGACCGTGACGCCGTCGGCATCGACCTTGGCCAGGGTTTCTTCCAGGGTGAATTTCTCGGCGAAGACGCCGGAGCCCATCATGCACGGAGCGAAGCGCGAGCCCTCTTCGTTGGTCCAGACCACCACTTCCAGCGGCGCTTCGGTTTGCACGCCGAGGTCATTGAGGGTACGCAGCACTTCGACACCCGCCAGAACACCAAAGCAACCGTCGAACTTGCCGCCGGTGGGCTGGGTGTCGATGTGGCTGCCGGTCATCACTGGCGGCAGATCCGGATTGCGCCCCGGGCGCCGGGCGAAGATGTTGCCGACCGCATCGACCGTGACGCTGCAACCCGCGTCCGTGCACCATTGCACGAACAGGTCGCGGGCCTGCCGGTCGAGGTCGGTCAGGGCCAGGCGACAGACACCGCCCTTGACCGTCGCGCCGAGTTTGGCCAGTTCCATGAGCGAGGCCCACAGGCGATCGCGGTTGATGTGCTGATGGGTCGATTGCAGAACGTCTACGGCTGCGTTCATGGGGATCTCCTCAGTGCTGATACCGATAGGGACGCGGAGCGTCCCGGGCTGCATTCCCACGCAGAGCGTGGGAACGATCAAATGCGTTTCCCCTGTGGGAGTGAGCCTGCTCGCGATGACGGCAGTCGCTACACCGCTGTTTTCACGGCAGAAGGCTGCGCCCGCATCACGCACAACCCGTAATAAATAACCCCGCCCAGTGCCGAGCCGGTAAACCAGCCATAGCTGTAGAACCAGCTGAACGCGTCACTGCCCAGCGACAGCAAGGTCAGCACCACCGGCACGCCAAACGCGACAAACCCGGCCAGGTTCCACGCCGGATAGACGTCGTCACGGTACAAACCGGCGAGGTCCAGTTGCTGTTTCTTGATCAGGAAATAGTCCACCACCATGATTCCGGCAATCGGTCCGAGCAGGCTCGAATAGCCCAGCAGCCAGTTGGAATAGACACTCTCCAGGCTGACCTCGGAAACGATCCAGCCGAGCTTTTTCATCAGTTCGTGGGCCATCAGCGCCAGCCCCACCAGCCCGGTCAACAACACCGCTTTGGTGCGATTGATGACCTTCGGCGCGAGGTTCTGAAAGTCGTTGGTGGGCGAGACGATATTCGCCGCAGTGTTAGTCGACAGCGTGGCAATGATGATCAGCGCCATCGCCAGCGCGACCCATACCGGACTCTGAATATGGCCGATCAGCGTGACCGGATCAGACACCGTGACGCCGACCAGTTTCACCGACGCGGCGGTCATCACCACGCCCAGCGCGGCAAACAAAAACATGGTCAGCGGCAAGCCGATGATCTGCCCCAGAATCTGGTCCTTCTGGCTCTTGGCGTAACGGCTGAAGTCGGGAATGTTCAGCGACAACGTCGCCCAGAAACCGACCATCGCCGTCAGCCCGGCGGCGAAGTAACTGACCACACTGGCGCCTTCGGGCCGTTTCGGCGGGATCGCCAGCAACTCCGTCATCGACACATTGGGCATCGCCCACACCAGCAGGCCGATACCTACCGCGACCAGCAGCGGCGCGGACAGGGTTTCGAGCCACTTGATCGATTCGGCGCCACGAATCACTACCCATAGGTTCAGCGCCCAGAACACCATGAAACCGATGACCTCGCCCGTGCCGCCAAGGGATTTCCAGCCCTCGAACACCGACCCGAGGAACAGGTGAATCGCCAGCCCGCCGAACATCGTTTGAATGCCGAACCAGCCGCACGCCACCAGCGCGCGAATCAGGCACGGCACGTTGGAGCCGAGGATGCCGAACGACGAGCGCAGCAGCACCGGGAACGGTATGCCGTACTTGGTGCCGGGGAAGGCGTTCAGCGTGAGTGGGATCAGCACGATGATGTTGGCGAACAGAATCGCCAGCAGCGCCTCACCCACGGTCAGGCCAAAGTAGGCGGTGAGCACACCGCCGAGGGTGTACGTCGGCACGCAGATCGCCATGCCGACCCACAACGCGGTGATGTGCCATTTGTTCCAGGTGCGTTCGCGCACCTGAGTCGGTGCCATGTCGTGGTTGTAACGGGGACTGTCGAGGACGTCGCTGCCGGCTTCGAGTTCGTACAAGCCGTCGCGCTCGGTCACTTGCGATCTGATCTGTTGCATGGCCGCTCCACTGTTCTTCTGATTATTTTTTGCTCATCAGGCGGCTGGCACACGCAGGTGCAAGCCGGACGATGGCCGGAGGAACTGACAACTTTCTGCACCGGCCATCGTGCCAGCGGCGGCATCAATAAACGTGCCGGGTGTCCCGCTTGTGCCGCGGACGGTGTCGCCAATGCGGTGCAACTTTCTGATATTCATCAGTTTTAATTGTTGATCGGTGGAGTCCTCGAAAACCGCGCGGCGCGTTCAAGCTAAACGACCGACAAGTTGTCCGAACTGTCAGGACTCAAACTGGTGCACTGCACTTTTTTTTCATCACGGGCGAGCAATCGCAGCTCAACTTCAAGCGGCTGATTTCACATAGGAAATCTTGCTCATATTTCCATCCTGTCAAGTGCGTCAAAATGGTGAGCCGCCTCACCATTTTGGTGATTTGACGATTTAATCGTTATTTTTCAATTAGTTAATTCAGACATAAGCTTATAAAAAATAATCTTGATCTATTACAAATCTGCGACTAGTTTCTATTCCTGACAGCACTGACAGGAATGCAACCCGCTGTGTTGTCTATCAATAAAACATCTAGAGCCGGCACAAGTCGGTCATGCCTGCGAGGAACTCGGAATGTCTCTGTTGATCCGTGGCGCCACCGTTCTTACCCATGATGAAAGTTATCGCGCCGACGTCTATTGCGCTGACGGCGTGATCAAAGCCATCGGTGAAAACCTCGATATTCCCGCCGGCGCCGAAATGCTCGACGGCAGCGGCCAGTACCTGATGCCCGGCGGCATCGATCCGCACACGCACATGCAATTGCCCTTCATGGGCACGGTCGCCAGCGAAGATTTCTACAGTGGCACGGCGGCCGGCCTGGCCGGCGGCACGACCTCGATCATCGACTTTGTGATTCCCAATCCGCAGCAATCTTTGATGGAAGCGTTTCATCAATGGCGCGGCTGGGCGGAAAAGTCCGCGTCGGATTACGGTTTTCACGTGGCGATCACCTGGTGGAGCGAACAGGTGCGCGAGGAAATGGCTGAGTTGGTCAGCCAGCACGGCGTCAACAGCTTCAAGCATTTCATGGCCTATAAAAACGCGATCATGGCCGCCGACGACACCCTGGTGGCGAGTTTCGAGCGCTGCCTTGAACTCGGCGCCGTGCCGACCGTGCACGCCGAAAACGGCGAGTTGGTCTATCACCTGCAACGCAAGCTGATGGCGCAGGGCATCACCGGCCCTGAGGCGCATCCGCTGTCGCGTCCGTCGCAAGTTGAAGGCGAAGCGGCGAGTCGCGCCATTCGCATCGCCGAGACCCTTGGCACGCCGCTGTATCTGGTCCATGTCTCGACCAAAGAAGCCCTCGATGAAATCACCTACGCGCGCAGCAAGGGCCAGCCGGTTTACGGCGAGGTATTGGCCGGACACCTGCTGCTCGATGACAGCGTCTACCAACACCCGGACTGGCAGACCGCCGCCGGTTACGTGATGAGTCCGCCGTTTCGCCCGCGCGGTCACCAAGAAGCGCTTTGGCACGGGCTGCAAAACGGCAATCTGCACACCACCGCCACTGATCACTGCTGCTTCTGCGCGGAACAGAAAGCCGCCGGGCGCGACGATTTCAGCAAAATCCCTAACGGCACCGCCGGTATCGAAGACCGCATGGCGGTGCTCTGGGACGAAGGGGTGAACACCGGGCGATTGTCGATGCAGGACTTCGTAGCCCTGACCTCAACCAACACCGCGAAGATTTTCAATCTGTACCCGCGCAAAGGCGCCGTCCGCGTCGGTGCCGATGCCGACCTGGTGCTGTGGGACCCGCACGGCACGCGAACCATTTCCGCCAAGACCCACCATCAGCAGGTGGACTTCAACATTTTCGAAGGCAAGACCGTGCGCGGCGTGCCGAGCCATACCGTCAGCCAGGGCCGGGTGGTCTGGGCCGATGGCGATCTGCGCGCCGAGCGCGGCGCGGGCCGCTACATCGAACGGCCGGCGTATCCGGCGGTGTTTGATTTGCTCAGCAAGCGAGCTGAGTTGCAGCGCCCGACCGCCGTCAAGCGCTGAAGCGAGGCCTTCGGCCTCATCGCGAGCAGGCTCACTCCTACATTTGAAATGCGTTCCCCCTGTAGGAGTGAGCCTGCTCGCGAAGAGGCCCTGCCTAACGACACAAAACCACTGCCCATCAGAGGCAGCACCTCAATTAGCCATGAGGCAATAAACCGTGATCGAGACCCTGAACCACCTCCCCCACCCGCACGAAAGCGCGGCCGCCCTCGCCGGCCATTTCACTGATCTGGCGCCGCCGCTCAATGCCCGGCAGGCGCATCTGGAAGCGTCGCGCTGCCTGTATTGCTACGACGCGCCTTGCGTCAACGCATGCCCGAGCGAGATCGATATCCCTTCGTTCATCCGCAACATCCATCAAGACAACGTAGCGGGCGCCGCGCAGAAAATCCTTTCGGCGAACATCCTCGGCGGCAGTTGCGCGCGGGTCTGTCCGACCGAAATCCTTTGCCAACAGGCTTGCGTACGCAACAACGCTCAGGAATGCGCACCAGTGCTGATTGGCCTGCTGCAACGCTACGCCGTCGATAACGCCCACTTCACCGAGCATCCGTTTCAACGCGCCGCCGCCACCGGCAAACGTATCGCCGTGGTCGGTGCCGGACCTGCCGGTTTGTCCTGCGCACACCGCAGTGCCATGCACGGTCATGAGGTGGTGATTTTCGAAGCCCGGGACAAGGCTGGCGGCCTCAACGAATACGGGATCGCCAAGTACAAACTGGTCGATGATTACGCGCAGAAGGAACTGGATTTCCTCCTGCAAATCGGCGGCATCGAGATCCGTCATGGGCACAAACTCGGTGAGAACCTGACCCTCAGCGAACTGCATCAGCAGTTCGACGCCGTGTTTCTCGGCCTGGGTCTGAATGCCAGCAAACAACTCGGGTTGGCCCACGAAGATGCGCCCGGCCTGCTCGCCGCCACCGACTACATTCGCGAACTGCGCCAGGCCGACGACCTCACGCAACTACCATTGGCCGATCGCTGCATCGTCCTTGGCGCCGGTAACACAGCCATCGACATGGCCGTGCAGATGGCCCGTCTCGGAGCACGCGAGGTGAATCTGGTCTATCGCCGTGGCGCGGCGGACATGGGTGCGACTGTTCATGAGCAAGACATCGCCAAAGCCAATCAGGTGCGCCTGCTGACCTGGGCACAACCGGAGCACGTGCTGCTCGACGATCTGGGCCGCGTGCGCGGCATGCGTTTCGTCCGTACCGCCCTGGTCGACGGTCGCCTGCAAAGCACCGCAGAGACCTTCGAACTGGCGGCCGACGCGATCTTCAAGGCCATCGGCCAGAGCTTCGACGGTGCGGCCCTCAGCGATCCACTGGCGCGCGAACTCAAGCGCCAGGGCGAACGGATTCAGGTCGATGAAAACCTGCGCACCAGCATCCCCGGGGTGTACGCCGGCGGTGATTGCACCAGCCTCGATCAGGACCTCACCGTGCAAGCGGTGCAGCATGGCAAACGCGCCGCCGAGGCGATCAATGTGCAACTGATGCTCAACGTGGAGGCTGCGTAAATGGCCGATCTCTCGATAGTCTTCGCCGGCATCAAGGCGCCGAACCCGTTCTGGCTGGCCTCCGCGCCACCCACCGACAAGGCTTACAACGTCGTCCGCGCCTTTGAAGCAGGCTGGGGCGGTGTGGTCTGGAAAACCCTTGGTGAGGACCCGGCGGCGGTCAACGTCTCGTCACGTTACTCGGCGCACTACGGTGCCAACCGCGAAGTGCTGGGCATCAACAACATCGAACTGATCACCGACCGTTCGCTGGAGATCAACCTGCGCGAAATCACCCAAGTGAAGAAGGACTGGCCGGACCGCGCGCTGATCGTTTCGCTGATGGTGCCGTGTGTCGAGGAGTCGTGGAAACACATTTTGCCGCTGGTCGAGGCCACCGGCGCTGACGGCATAGAACTGAACTTCGGCTGCCCCCACGGCATGCCCGAACGCGGCATGGGCGCGGCGGTCGGTCAGGTGCCGGAATACGTCGAGCAAGTGACGCGCTGGTGCAAGACGTATTGCTCGCTGCCGGTGATCGTCAAACTGACGCCGAACATCACCGACATTCGTGTCGCCGCGCGTGCCGCCCATCGTGGCGGTGCGGATGCGGTGTCGCTGATCAACACGATCAACTCGATCACCAGTGTCGACCTGGAACACATGGTCGCCCTGCCCACCGTCGGCAGCAAAAGCACCCACGGCGGTTATTGCGGCTCGGCGGTCAAGCCGATTGCGCTGAACATGGTTGCGGAAATCGCCCGTGATCCGCAGACCCAGGGCCTGCCAATCTGCGGCATCGGTGGCATTGGCAGTTGGCGCGACGCAGCCGAGTTCATGGCATTGGGGAGCGGCGCGGTGCAAGTGTGCACGGCGGCGATGCTGCATGGCTTCCGCATTGTCGAGGAGATGAAGGACGGCTTGTCGCGGTGGATGGACAGCCAGGGTTACGCCAACATCGCCGAATTTTCCGGGCGTGCCGTGGGCAACACCACGGACTGGAAATACCTCGATATCAACTATCAGGTCATCGCAAAGATTGATCAGGACGCGTGTATTGGTTGCGGGCGCTGCCACATTGCGTGTGAAGACACCTCACACCAGGCGATCGGCAGTCTCAGACAGGCCGACGGCACCCATAAATACGAAGTGATCGATGACGAATGTGTGGGCTGCAATTTGTGCCAGATCACCTGTCCGGTGGCGGACTGCATCGAGATGGTCGCGGTGGAGACGGGCAAGCCGTTTCTGGACTGGAACCATGATCCGAGGAATCCTTACCATGTTTCTGCTTGAGGGAAGCGGTGCCTGAACCGAAGCCATCGCGAGCAGGCTCACTCCTACATTTGGAATGCGTTCCCCTGTAGGAGTGAGCCTGCTCGCGAAGAGGCCAGCCCGGCCACCACAAGATTCAAGGCTCCAGGCCGATCCCTCGCAATATGACCGCGGTCACCGTCTGCACCGCCCGCTCGAACTGCATATCCGACAACGGCTGATGTTCGTTGAGGATATTCACCTGATGATCGAAGTCGGCATAGTGCTGCGTCGACGCCCAGATCATGTACAGCAGGCTCGACGGTTCAACCGGCAGGATCCGCTGGTCCTCGACCCACTGGCGGATCTTCGCTTCCTTCATTTTCGCCCAGTCGTACAGGCTGACATCCAGTGCCTCGCCCAGCGTCGGTGCGCCGTGGATGATTTCGTTGGCCCAGACTTTCGAGCCGTACGGCCGGCTGCGCGAATGGTTCATCTTGGCGCGGATGTAGCTGCTCAACACCACGCGCGGATCGTCAAACATTTCGAAGCACAGCGCGTCCTGCTTCCACACTTCCAGCAGGTCGAACAGCACCGCACTGTACAGCTCGCTCTTGGTGCTGAAGTAGTAATGCAGGTTGGAGCGCGGCAGTTGCGCCTGGGCCGCGATGTCGGCCATGGCCGTACCGCCGAAGCCTTTTTCGGCGAAGACTTTTTCCGCCGCCAGAAGGATTTTCTCGACGTTGCTGCGGCGAATTTCGATTTTGTGATTGCCCATGTGGGCTCCCTGACGGCGGCGTTGCTGAAGACTAGCGGATAATGACCTGTAGGAGTGAGCCTGCTCGCGATAGCGGTCTTTCAGGCAATTGATCATCGACTGACAGACCGCTATCGCGAGCAGGCTCACTCCTACAATTGATCGCGGTGGATCAATGCGGTTGGGTATCGCCCGCCGCCGTGTCGATGCTGACCACCACCGACATCCCCGGCCGCAGGCGCTCTTCTTCCGGCTGATCCGGGTCAATGGTGATCCTGACCGGCACCCGCTGGGCGATTTTGACGAAATTGCCGGTCGCATTATCGGCCTGCAACAAGGCGAATTCAGAGCCGGTGCCCGGCGAAATATGCTGCACATGCCCGGTGAATCGGCGGTGGTTCAGCGCATCGACAGTGAACCGCACCGGTTGCCCGACGCGCACGTTGGCCATCTGGGTTTCCTTCATGTTGGCGATCACCCATTTCTGCTCGGGCACTAACGCCATCAGTTGCGCGCCGGAGTTGACGTAGGCGCCGAGGCGCACGCCAATCTGGCCGAGCTGACCGTCACGCGGCGCGACAATCCGTGTGTTCGACAGGTCAATCCGCGCCAGTTGCACCGCCGCTTCGGCACTGGCCACCGCCGCTTCCAGCGAGCCGCGATTGACGATCACCGTTTGCAGATCCTGGCGGGCGATTTCCAGATTGGCCTTGGCTTGGGCCACTGCCGCCGTGCTTTGCGCATTGGCCGCGAGGGTCACGTCGAATTCGCGCTTCGACACCGAGCCGTCGCGCACCAGTTCCTGATTGCGGCGCAGGTCCGCCTCGCTCTTGCGCAACTGCGCCTGGCTGTCGGCCAACACGGCTTGACGCAACTTGATCGTCGCTTCGGCGCTGTTGCGTTGCTGCACCACATTGGCCAGCCCGGCTTTTTGCACCGCCAGTTGCGCCAGTGACTGGTCGAGGCGCTGCTGATAGATGCGATCGTCCAGACGCACCAGCAGGTCACCGGCCTTCACGTACTGGAAGTCCTGCACCGGCACCTCGAACACATAACCGCTGAGCTGCGGCCCGATGATCGTCACCTGCCCCCGGACCAAGGCGTTTTCTGTGGTTTCGACGGCGCTGCTGAACGGCGGCAGTTGCCAGGCATACAAGACGATCAGCACGCCGACGATGGCGATTGCCGCAAAGCCCAGCGAAGAAATGATCCGCACGCGTAAAGAACGCGGCTCGGTGTTTGGCGATGACGGCGGCGCCTCGCCTTCAGGGGTGGCGGCAATGGCGTTAGTGGTTGTGGTGGTCGGTTCGGTCATGAAGAAGGGGCGCCGCTGGAAGGTCCGTTAGGTGTCGGTTCGACGGTTTTGGTGGTGCTCATCAGCCACAGCGCCCGGATCGAAATCCAGATCATGGTCAGCACCGCAATCACCGCGATCAGCATGAAGACATCGTTATAGGCCAACACGTTCGCTTCACGCGTGGCCGCATTGGCCAGACTGCGGATGCCGGCCAGGTTGCGCAGGCTCGGGTCGGCGAGCAGCGAGCCGTACGCCGAACCGCCGCTTTGCACCCGCGCTGCAACCAACGGGTCGGACATCACCAGGTGATCGACGATGTGGCTGGAATGAAACTTCTCCCGCACGACCTGGAACGTACCCAGCAGCGCCGCGCCAATCAACCCGCCGAGGTTGTTACAGATCCCGAAGAGCACGGAAAAACTCACCAGATTGCGCGGATTGGTCAGCACGTTGCGCGTCCCCAGCACCATGGTCGGACCGAGGAAAAACGTGCTGCCGAACGCCAGCAGGAACTGACTGAAATACAGGTTCTCGGGACGGGTCAGATTGTTCGAAAAACTGTCCATCACTGAACCGGTGGCCATCAGCGCCAGCGAGATGATCAGCGGCAGCAGCAGGTGTTTCGGGTCGATCGTCAGCGCACTGATCAGCAACCCGGCGACGCTGCCCAGCAGCATCACCACGTACAGGCTGTGCAATTGCTGACTGCTCATGTTGAGGTTCTGCATGAAGCCCACGGCACCGGTCGATTGTTCGGAGGTGACCATGCGGATCAGCACCACCGCCAGCGCCAGTCGCACCATCGCCCCGCTGCCCAGCCAACGGGTCATCAGCATCGGGTTGCTGCGGTTATGTTCGATCGCCAGGCCCATGATGATCAGCGCAATCGACCCGGCCAGGGCAATGCCGATCCAGTCCGCCTCGAGCCACCAGTCGATGCGTCCCAGCGACAGCACCGCGCACAGCAGTGCCACGCCGCTGGCGAGAATCGCGAAGGTCAGAAAGTCGAGCTTTTCAAACGTTTTGAAGCGGTCACCGGGGGGCAACTTCAGCAGCAGCACACAACCGAGCGAGAGCAGCGCCATGCCCAATTCAAACAGGTACAAGCCGCGCCACTCGGCGATCTGCAGCAAATCTTCGGAGAACAGCCGTGCCAGCGGCAGGGCCAGTTGCGAGGTGCCGAGGCCCAGCACCAACGCCTTCAGTCGCCACTTCGCCGGGAACGCCTGGACCATGTAATACAGACCCAGCGAACTCAGCGCCGCACCGACCATGCCGTGGGCCGCACGCACCGCCACGGCGGAATTCAAGTCGTTGACGAACAAGTGGCCGAAGGTCACCAACGCGTACAGCACCAGGAACACTTCGGTGAAAGCGCGCAAGCCGAACTGCTGGCGAAACTTCACCAGCAGCAGGTTCATTGACACGTTGGTCATCACATACGCCGCCGGCAGCCAGGCCATTTCCGCAGTGGTCGCGCCGAGCGAACCTTGCAGATAAGGCAGGTTGGCGACCACCAGCGAGTTACCCAAACCACCGGTCACCGCCACCAGCACCCCGACCGCCGCATACGCCAGGCGTTTGGGCGTTGAGTGCAGTGGTGTCGAGGGAGAACCGGGCAGGCTGGGCTTTTCGTGCGGCTGCCAGTTGCGCGGGGCGTATTTATCCATGGATCGGCCTTGTGCGGGGGTGAGGGAAGTTTGCCGCAATTTCACTGGCAACACACTTTCCCGTAGACAACAAAAAAACCCTGTAGGAGTGAGCCTGCTCGCGATTGCGGTGTGTCAGTCACCAATTGATTGTCTGATAGATCGCTATCGCGAGCAGGCTCACTCCTACAGGGGGAACGTTGCGCCTGGGAGTCATCGTATAACTTCCAGTTGACATTCCCTGAAAATCTGGGAAATATCCGCATCCATGTTGTACGACGACGTATGACAAATAATAAAAACAACAAACGATCCAGGGAGCGTCACAGTGAGCACACTCGCCCGCAATTCCGTCCGCCCTTCCCGCTTTACCGCCATTCGCACGCGTTCCACCTTGAGCCTGGTCGGCTGCAGCAGCCTCGCCTTTGCCTTGCCAATGAGCGCCGAAGCCGAGGGCTTTCTCGAAGACAGCAAAGCCACGCTGAACCTGCGCAACGCCTATTTCAACCGCAACTTCGTCAACCCGGCCAACCCGCAGGGCAAGGCCGAAGAGTGGACGCAGAACTTTATCCTCGATGCCAAATCCGGCTTCAGCCAAGGCACCGTCGGCTTCGGTCTCGACATCCTCGGCATGTATTCGCAGAAGCTCGATGGCGGCAAAGGCACGGGCGGCACGCAGCTGTTGCCGATCCACGATGACGGGCGTCCGGCCGATAACTTCGGCCGTCTCGGCGTGGCGCTGAAAGCCAAGGTGTCGAAAACGGAATTGAAAGTCGGTGAATGGATGCCGGTGCTGCCGATCCTGCGTTCCGACGACGGTCGCTCGCTGCCGCAGACCTTTCGCGGCGGCCAGATCACCTCCACCGAGATCAACGGCCTGACCGTCTACGGCGGCCAGTTCCGCGGCAACAGCCCGCGCAACGACGCCAGCATGGAAGACATGTCGATGAACGGCCGCGGCGCGTTCACTTCCGACCGCTTCAACTTCGGCGGCGGCGAATACAGCTTCAATGAAAAGCGCACCATGGTCGGCGTGTGGTACGCCGAACTCACTGATATCTATCAGCAGCAGTATTTCAACCTCAGCCACAGCCAGCCGATGGGCGACTGGACGCTGGGCGCCAACCTCGGTTTTTTCACCGGCAAGGAAGACGGCAGCGCCCAGGCCGGCGACCTCGACAACAAAACCGCATTCGCCCTGCTTTCAGCCAAATACGGTGGCAACACCTTCTACGTCGGCCTGCAGAAACTCACTGGCGACGATGGCTGGATGCGCGTCAACGGCACCAGCGGCGGCACCCTGGCCAACGACAGCTACAACGCCAGTTACGACAATGCCAAAGAGCGCTCCTGGCAGTTGCGCCACGACTACAACTTCGCCGCCCTTGGCGTGCCGGGCCTGACCCTGATGAACCGCTACATCAGCGGTGACAACGTGCACACCGCCACCACCAGCGATGGCAAGGAATGGGGGCGCGAGTCGGAACTGGCCTACACCGTGCAGAGTGGCCCATTGAAGAGCCTGAACGTGAAATGGCGCAACGCGACGATTCGCCGCGACTTCAGCACCAACGAGTTTGACGAGAACCGGATCTTTATCAGCTATCCGATTTCGTTGTTGTAATTTCCGAGGCGACACCGCCCCCCTGTAGGAGTGAGCCTGCTCGCGATAGCGTCGTGTCAGCCAACATATTCCTTGACTGATACACCGCTATCGCGAGCAGGCTCACTCCTACAATGGGATCGCGTTGCAAGGAAGGAAAACGGGCTGGCCCTTCCGTCATCTACACCAAAAGTCGCGTTGACAAGATCCGGAAACCCTACCGATACTTCAGCGCAGTCATACGACAACCTACAACAAACCTAATAACAATGTGTTCAGGGATTGCCATGACGTCTACTTCTACCCCCCGCGCTCCATTCAACCGCCTGCTGCTGACCGGTGCTGCCGGAGGCCTGGGCAAAGTGCTGCGCGAACGCCTGCGCCCCTACGCCAACGTGCTGCGCCTGTCCGACATCGCCGCCCTTGCCCCGGCGACCGATGAGCATGAAGAAGTCGTGCTCTGCGACCTCGCCGACAAGCAAGCCGTGCATCAATTGGTCGAAGGTGTCGACGCGATCCTGCATTTCGGCGGCGTCTCGGTTGAGCGTCCGTTCGAAGAGATCCTCGGCGCCAACATCAGCGGCGTTTTCCACATTTACGAAGCGGCGCGCCGGCATGGCGTCAAACGCGTGATTTTCGCCAGCTCCAACCACGTCATCGGATTCTACAAACAGGACGAAAAGCTCGACGCCACTTCCGCGCGCCGCCCGGACGGTTACTACGGTCTGTCCAAGTCCTACGGCGAAGACATGGCCAGTTTCTACTTCGATCGCTATGGCATCGAAACCGTCAGCATCCGCATCGGCTCCTCGTTCCCCGAGCCGCAAAACCGCCGGATGATGCACACCTGGCTGAGCTTCGACGACCTCACGCAACTGCTCGAACGCTCGCTGTACACGCCGAATGTCGGTCACACCGTGGTTTACGGCATGTCCGCCAACAAGGACGTCTGGTGGGACAACCGCTACGCCAGCCACCTCGGCTTCGAAGCCCGCGACACCTCGGAAGTATTCCGCGACAAGGTCGAAGCGCAGCCGATGCCGGCCGATGATGATCCGGCGCGGATCTATCAGGGCGGCGCCTTCGTTGCAGCAGGCCCGTTCGGCGACTGACCGCTCGACTTGATCCCCCTCCAATAAAAGCCAAGGGAATGAGTATGCAAGCCGAATTGATCGTCGACGCCCGCAACGCGGTCGGTGAAAGCCCGGTCTGGGTGCCGCAGGAAAACGCGCTGTACTGGGTCGACATCCCCAACGGCGGACTGCAACGCTGGAGCGCTGACACCGGGCACGTCGCATCGTGGAAAGCGCCAGAAATGCTCGCCTGCATTACTCGCCACCGCAGGGGTGGCTGGATCGCCGGCATGGAAAGCGGTTTCTTCCATTTGCATCCGCACAGCGACGGCAGCCTGGACGCCACGTTGCTGGCGACCGTCGACCACAGCCGCCCCGACATGCGCCTCAACGACGGTCGCTGCGACCGTCAGGGCCGTTTCTGGGCCGGCAGCATGGTCTTGAACATGGGCCTGAACGCGTCTGAAGGCCGGCTCTATCGCTACAGCGCCGGGCAGAATGGCGTGGTCGAAGCGCAACTTGACGGTTTCATCGTGCCCAACGGTCTGGGTTTCAGCCCCGACGGCAAAACCATGTACCTGTCGGATTCGCATCCCGACGTGCAATTGATCTGGGCTTTCGATTACGACACCGAGACCGGCACGCCGTCGAATCGGCGCGTGTTTGTGGACATGAACCACTTCCCCGGCCGTCCCGATGGCGCCGCCGTGGATGCCGACGGTTGCTACTGGATCTGCGCCAACGATGCCGGCCTGATCCACCGCTTCGCCCCTGACGGCCGCCTCGATTTCTCACTGGAAGTGCCGGTGAAAAAACCGACCATGTGTGCGTTCGGCGGGCGCGACATGGACACCTTGCTCGTCGCCTCGATTCGACCTGGCGACGATCAGGATCCGCAGTCCCTGGCCGGCGGCGTGTTCGCCTTGAAGCCCGGCGTCAAAGGCCTCGCCGAACCTGAATTCAACGATTTGCTTTAAAACCCTCTGCTGCACCGCTGCGCCTTGAACACAAAAATAACAAGACTGGAGACTCACCCCCATGAACTTCAAACGCACCTTGCTCGCCGCTGCACTCCCGCTGATGTTTACCCTCGCTGGCGCCGCCCAGGCGCTGGAACTCAAAGTCGCCGACATCCACCCCAAGGGTTATCCGACCACGGTGGCGGAAGAAAACATGGGCAAGACGCTGACCAAAGAGACCAACGGCGAGCTGACCTTCAAGTACTTCCCAGGCGGTGTGCTGGGTTCTGAAAAAGAAGTCATCGAACAGATGCAAGTCGGCGCGATACAGATGTCCCGGGTCAGTCTGGGGATCGTCGGCCCGGTGGTGCCGGACGTGAACGTGTTCAACATGCCGTTCATCTTCCGAGACCACCAGCACATGCGCAACGTCATCGACGGCGCAGTGGGCGATGAAATCCTCGACAAGATCACCAACTCCGAATTCGGCCTGGTGGCCCTCGCCTGGATGGACGGCGGCACGCGCAACATCTACACCAAGAAGCCAGTACGCAAGCTCGAAGACCTCAAGGGCATGAAAATCCGCGTACAAGGCAACCCGATGTTCATCGAGATGATGAACGCCATGGGCGCCAACGGTATCGCCATGGACACCGGCGAAATCTTCAGCGCCCTGCAGACCGGCGTGATCGACGGCGCGGAAAACAACCCGCCGACCTTGCTCGAACACAACCACTTCCAGAACGCCAAGTTTTACAGCCTGACCGGTCACCTGATCCTGCCAGAGCCAATCGTGATGTCGAAAATCACTTGGGAAAAACTCACCCCGGATCAACAGACCCTGGTCAAGAAAGCCGCCAAGGCTGCCCAGGCTGAAGAGCGCGTGTTGTGGGACGCGAAGTCCAGCGCCAGTGAGGAAAAACTCAAGGCCGCCGGCGTCGAGTTCATCACCGTCGACAAAAAACCGTTCTACGACGCCACTGCACCGGTGCGGGCCAAGTACGGCGCGCCGTATGCCGACCTGATCAAGAAAATCGAAGCCGTTCAGTAACCTCCCGCTCTGTACTTATGAAAAAGGCCCGGCGCGCCTGATGTTCGAGGCGCGCCCGGTTACGGTGAAACCCGATGAAGAATTTGCTGCTGCGTATCAACGATAAGATCTACATGACGTGCATCTGGGTGGCCGGCCTTTCCGTTCTGGCAGTCTCCCTGATGATTCCCTGGGGCGTGTTTGCCCGCTACGTGCTGGGCACCGGCTCGAGCTGGCCGGAGCCTACGGCCATCCTGCTGATGATCGTGTTTACGTTCATTGGCGCCGCTGCCAGCTACCGCGCCGGTGCGCACATGGCGGTGGCCATGGTGACCGATCGCATGCCGCCGCACCTGCGCAGCGCAGCGTCGATTTTTTCCCAACTGCTGATGGCCCTGATCTGTATTTTCATGACGATCTGGGGCTTCAAGTTGTGCATGTCCACCTGGAACCAGTTCATGGCGTCCCTGCCCACCCTGCGGGTGGGCGTGACCTATTTGCCGATTCCCGTGGGCGGTTTGCTGACCCTGGTTTTTGTCCTGGAAAAACTCTTTCTGGGTGACCAGAGCAAACGTCGGGTCGTGCAGTTCGATCTGGTTGAAGAAAGTGAAGGTGCCGTTTAATGGACGCTCTGATTCTGCTGGGCAGTTTTATCGTATTGATCCTGATCGGCATGCCGGTCGCCTACGCATTGGGCGCCGCCGCCCTGATCGGTGCATGGTGGATCGACATCCCGTTCCAGGCCGTGATGATTCAGGTCGCGGGCGGGGTTAACAAGTTCTCGCTGCTGGCCATTCCGTTCTTCGTACTGGCCGGCGCGATCATGGCCGAGGGCGGCATGTCCCGCCGGTTGGTGGCGTGCGCCGGGGTGCTGGTAGGTTTCGTCCGTGGCGGCCTGTCCTTGGTCAACATCGTGGCATCGACCTTCTTCGGCGCGATTTCCGGTTCGTCAGTGGCCGACACCGCTTCGGTGGGTTCGGTGCTGATTCCGGAAATGGAACGCAAGGGCTATCCACGGGATTTCTCCACCGCCGTGACCGTCAGCGGTTCGGTGCAGGCCTTGCTGACCCCGCCAAGCCACAACTCGGTGCTCTACTCGCTGGCAGCCGGCGGTACCGTTTCGATCGCCTCGCTGTTCATGGCGGGCATCGTGCCGGGCTTGCTGATGAGCGCATGCCTGATGGTGCTGTGCCTGATCTTCGCGAAAAAGCGCAACTACCCCAAGGGCGAAGTGATCCCGATGCGCCAGGCGCTGAAAATCGTCGGCGAAGCCCTCTGGGGCCTGATGGCGATGGTGATCATTCTCGGCGGTATCCTCTCCGGTGTCTTCACCGCCACCGAATCGGCCGCTATCGCCGTGCTGTGGTCGTTCTTCGTGACCATGTTCATCTACCGCGACTACAAGTGGCGTGAACTGCCCAAGCTGATGCATCGCACGGTGCGCACCATCTCCATCGTGATGATCCTGATCGGCTTCGCCGCCAGCTTCGGCTACATCATGACGCTGATGCAGATCCCGGCGAAGATCACCACCATGTTCCTGACCCTGTCGGACAACCGCTACGTGATCCTGATGTGCATCAACGTGATGTTACTGCTGTTGGGCACGGTGATGGACATGGCGCCGCTGATCCTGATTCTCACGCCGATCCTGATGCCGGTGATTCTGGACATCGGTGTCGATCCGGTGCAGTTCGGCATGATCATGCTGGTGAACCTGGGGATCGGACTGATAACGCCGCCCGTGGGCGCGGTGCTATTCGTCGGCTCCGCCATTGGCAAGGTCAGCATCGAAAGTACCGTGAAGGCACTGCTGCCGTTCTACGCCGTGTTGTTCCTGGTGCTGATGCTGGTGACTTACGTCCCGGCCCTGTCGCTGTGGCTACCGCATCTGGTCCTGTAACAATGTGACTTGTGGCGAGGGAGCTTGCTCCCGCTGGACTGCGTAGCAGGCCCTTAAAGAGCGGCCGCTGCGCGCCCGAGCGGGAGCAAGCTCCCTCGCCACAGGTTTTGCTTCATGCCTGCAACAACATGTACCCCGCCACCACCAGACACACACTCGCAAACCCCACCTGCAACGCCCGCGCCGGCACCCGAGCGCACAACTGGCGTCCGACGATCATGCCGACCACGCTGGCAACGATGAACGCCGCTCCCTGGCTGTCGATCCGCACACCGGCGTGAAACGAGCCGACCACCCCGATCGCCGAAATCAGACTGATCACCATCAGCGACGTCGCCACGATCCCGCGCATCTGCACGTCGGTCAGTTGCTTGAACGCCGGCACGATCAGGAACCCGCCACCGACACCCAGCAACCCCGACACCACGCCGGTAACCGCACCCAGCGCTGCCAGGGTGGCGGTGCACTTGGCGGTCCAGTCAAAGCGCCCGGTCTGCTCGTTGAGCATGCAGTTTTTCTGCCCCCAACTGGCGTGCCCGTGATCGCTCGGCCCCGCTTGCTGACGCTCTTTCCTGAACATTCGCCAGGCGACCATGACCATCAGCAGGCTGAACAGGATCATCAGAATTTTTTCCGGCAACTGATGCGCGAAATAGATGCCCAGCGGCGAAAACACCGCGCCCAATGCCGCAATCAACAACGCCGCACGATAGCGCACCAGACCATGGCGCAGACCATCGATGGCGCCGACCGCCGCCGCACTGCCGACCGCAAACAGCGCCACGGGCGCGGCCTGGGTCATCGTCCAGCCGAGGCCGAGCACCAGCGCCGGCACCGCGAGAATCCCGCCGCCGGCCCCTGTCAGGCCAAGCACCAACCCCATCACCACGCCAAACAGACTTGCCAGCAACATAGGGTTATCTCAATCGACCTTGGACACACGCGTCAGCCACTCGCGGCCCTTGAGCATGCCGTTCCAGTAGAACCAGGGCAGCAGCGTCGCTTTCAGCCACCACGCCGAGCGGCGGGGCACGGTCGGGTCCAGTGCAAAAGTCGGCAGCAGTTTGCCGCCGTAGCCGAACTCGGCGAGGATCACCTTGCCCTTCTCCACCGTCAGCGGACAGGAACCGTAGCCGTCGTACTTGAGTGGCAGCGGTTGCTGCTTGCGCAAGGCCAAGAGATTTTGCGCAACCACCACGACCTGCTTGCGCACCGCCGCAGCGGTTTTGGCGTTGCTGGTGCCACAGACATCGCCCAGCGCGAACACCTCGGGATATCGCAAATGCTGCAGGCTGTGCGGATCGACTTCACACCAGCCGGCGGTGTCGGCCAGCGGACTTTGCGCGATGAAATCCGGCGAGACCTGCGGCGGGACGACGTGTAGCAAATCAAAGGTTTTCGCTATGCGGCTGACGTTGCCATCGGCGTCCTTGACCTCGAACCACGCGGTTTTCGCCGGGCCGTCGACCTTGACCAGATTCGAGTTGAAAGCCAGTTGCGCGTTGTATTTCTCGATGTATTTCATCAGCGGCGGCACGAACGTCGCCACACCGAACAGCGCGGCGCCGGCCAGATTGAATTCAACGTTGATGTTGTGCAGCACAGCGGATCTGCGCCAGTGGTCGCAGGACAGGTACAGCGCCTTTTGCGGCGCGCCCGCGCATTTGATCGGCATCGCTGGCTGGGTAAACAAGGCTCGTCCATCGCGCAGTTTCTGCACTTGATCCCAGGTGTACTGGGCGTGTTGATAGCTGTAGTTGGAAGTGACGCCGTACTGGCCGAGGCTTTCCTGCAAGCCTTCGATTTTCTCCCAGGCCAGGCGCAGGCCGGGGCAGACGATCAGGTTTTGATAGCTGATGGTGCGTTGGTCATTGAGGGTGAGTTGGCGCTTGTCCGGATCAATGGCGCTGACGCTGGCCTGAATCCAAGTCGCTTGGCGCGGCATGACTTTGCTCATCGGCCTGACAGTGTCTTTCACATCAAAGGCGCCACCGCCGACCAACGTCCAGGCCGGTTGGTAGAAGTGCTGTGAACTCGGTTCGATCACGGTGACGTTGAGGTGCGGGTCACGCTTGAGCAGGCTGGCGACGAAACCGATGCCGGCCGTCCCGCCGCCGATGACCACGATGTCTGCACTGATGGATGGGCCCCAGTGTTGATCGTTCATTGCTTGTTCCTTTTGCTGCACGCAAGATTTCTAAGCCTTCACACCATCCATTTGTAGGAGTGAGCCTGCTCGCGATAGCGGTGTAACAGCCAATGAATGTGTTGGCTGACACACCGCTATCGCGAGCAGGCTCACTCCTACAGGGGGCGTGTGATAGCTGGCATTTATGGCTGTTCCCAGCTTTTGAGCACCGCTCCGCAATAAAGCCCCGACAGGGTCTTCATCACCTGGATCACTTCGTGACTGGCCAGCCCATAGAAAATGTATTTGCCTTCACGGCGGGTCGCGACCAGCCCCTCGTCGCGCAGGATGCCCAGTTGCTGGGACAGCGTTGGCTGGCGTACGCCAGTCATCTTTTCCAGTTCGCCAACATTGCGTTCGCCCTGGGTCAGTTGACACAGAATCAGCAGGCGATCCTCATTGGCCAGGGCCTTGAGCAGCGCGCAGGCCTTGGAGGCCGAGGCGCGCAGTTGGGCGACTTCACATTCGGTCAGACTGGATTGCATTTGCACGAGGCCTTGAAGGTCACTTAAGCTGCGAACATTATGTTTTTACATAAAGTGTTGCAACCCTGAATTCCTCTGCACAGGTTTTTGCCATGCCCGCCCTGATTGAAGCCTTCCTCGACCCCGCCTCCTCGACCTACAGCTACGTGGTCTATGAAGACGATGGCGGGCAATGCGCGATCGTCGATCCGGTCCTCGATTACGACGGCGCCGCCGGTCGCACCTGCACCGCGCAGGCGGACAAGCTCATCGCCTTCGTCCGTGCGCATCAGCTGCAAGTGCAGTGGTTGCTGGAAACCCACGCCCACGCCGATCACCTGTCCGCCGCGCCGTACCTGCGCCGGGAACTGGGCGGCAAAATCGCCATCGGCGCATCGATCAGCAAAGTGCAGAATGTGTTCAAGGCGCTGTTCAACCTGGAACCGGAATTTCATGTCGACGGCTCGCAATTCGATCACCTGTTCGCGCCGAACGAGTCGTTCATGATCGGCAATCTCAAGGCCACCGCCCTGCATGTGCCCGGCCATACACCAGCGGACATGGCGTACCTGATCGACGGCGAGCAGATTCTGGTGGGCGACACGCTGTTCATGCCCGATGTCGGCACGGCGCGCTGTGATTTCCCCGGCGGCAACGCGCAGCAACTGTTCAAATCGATCCAAAAAATACTGGCCTTCCCGGCCAGCGTGAAGCTTTACGTCTGCCACGATTACCCACCCGAAGGCCGCGCCGCGCAGTGCCAGACCACGGTCGGCGAGCAACGCAAAAGCAATATTCATGTGCATGACGGGATCGATGAAGCGGCGTTTGTTGAGATGCGTACGAAGCGTGACGCCGGGCTGGGCATGCCGACGCTGCTGCTGCCGGCGATTCAGGTCAACGTGAGGGCGGGGAATCTGCCGGCGGCGGAAGATAACGGCGTGGTTTACCTGAAGATTCCGCTCAACAAGCTCTGACGGTTCGACAACGCAGCCTCCAGCAGCGCCAACTGATCGTTCCCACGCTCCGCGTGGGAATGCATCCCGTGACGCTCTGCGTCACTTCTTGAGGCGGAACGCGGAGCGTCCCTGGCGGCATTCCCACGCGGAGCGTGGGAACGATCGGCGTCTGCAGGTCAGTCGTATCAATTGCCCAACGTCAACCCATTGGCCGGTAGCGGCAACGCGGTCTTGTAGCGCACCTGCTTCAGCGCAAAGCTTGAGCGGATGTTCGCCACTCCCGGAACCTTGGTCAGAAAATCCATCATGAAGCGCTCCAACGACTGGATGGTTGGCACCAGCACACGGATCAAATAATCCGGGTCGCCGGCCATGAGGTAACACTCCATCACCTCAGGGCGGTCGGAGATCGCTTCCTCGAAATGCTGCAGCGCTTCCTCCACCTGTTTTTCCAGGCTGACGTGAATGAACACATTCACGTGCAGCCCCAGCAGGTCGGCATCGAGCAGCGTCACTTGTTCGCGAATCAGGCCCAGTTCTTCCATCGCCTTGACCCGGTTGAAGCACGGCGTCGGTGAAAGGTTCACCGAGCGGGCAAGGTCGGCGTTAGTGATGCGCGCGTTCTCCTGAAGGCTGTTGAGAATGCCGATGTCGGTACGGTCCAGTTTGCGCATGAGACAAAACCACCTGTTTTTTATGTTTATGCAGAATTTCTATCTGCAAATGGTCGCCAGCGCAACGAAACAGAGAGAAATATTCTTCTTCGCCGGGCCTATGATTGTTGTAGGACAAGATTTCCTCTACCCAGGAATGACTGCCAGCTCACTACAAGAAATTCACAAGATCGAGCGTAGAAGCCATGACCCAAGCGTACGAACCGCTGCGCCTGCACGTCCCTGAACCCTCGGGCCGTCCCGGCTGTAAAACCGACTTTTCCTACCTGCATTTGACCGATGCGGGTACGGTGCGCAAGCCTTCCATCGATGTAGAACCGGCCGATACCGCCGACCTCGCCCGTGGCCTGATTCGCGTACTCGACGATCAGGGCAACGCCCTCGGGCCGTGGGCCGAAAACGTGCCGGTCGAGATTCTGCGCAAGGGCATGCGCGCCATGCTCAAGACGCGCATCTACGACAACCGCATGGTGGTCGCCCAGCGGCAGAAAAAGATGTCGTTCTACATGCAGAGCCTCGGCGAAGAAGCCATCGGCAGCGCCCAGGCCCTGGCGTTGAACATCGATGACATGTGCTTCCCGACCTACCGCCAGCAAAGCATCCTGATGGCTCGCGACGTGCCGTTGGTCGATCTGATCTGCCAACTTTTGTCCAACGAGCGCGATCCGCTCAAGGGCCGGCAGCTACCGATCATGTACTCGGTCAAGGACGCCGGTTTCTTCACCATTTCCGGCAACCTCGCCACCCAGTTCATTCAGGGCGTGGGCTGGGGCATGGCCTCGGCGATCAAGGGCGACACCAAAATCGCCTCGGCGTGGATCGGTGACGGCGCCACCGCCGAATCGGACTTCCACACCGCCCTCACCTTCGCTCACGTTTATCGGGCGCCGGTGATTCTCAATGTGGTCAACAACCAGTGGGCGATTTCGACCTTCCAGGCCATCGCTGGCGGTGAAGCCACGACCTTCGCCGGACGCGGCGTCGGTTGCGGCATCGCCTCGCTGCGTGTCGACGGCAACGACTTCTACGCGGTCTATGCGGCCTCGGCCTGGGCTGCCGAACGCGCCCGCCGCAACCTCGGCCCGACCATGATCGAATGGGTCACCTACCGCGCCGGCCCGCACTCGACTTCCGACGATCCGTCCAAATACCGCCCCGCCGATGACTGGAGCCACTTCCCCCTCGGCGATCCGATCGCACGCCTGAAACAGCACCTGATCAAGGTTGGTCACTGGTCGGAAGAAGAGCACGCCGCCGTCAGCGCCGAACTCGAAGCCGAAGTGATTGCTGCGCAGAAACAGGCCGAACAGTACGGCACCCTCGCCGGCGGCCAGATTCCGAGCGCCGCGACCATGTTCGAAGACGTCTACAAAGAGATGCCGGAGCACTTGAAGCGCCAGCGTCAGCAGTTGGGAATCTGACATGAACGATCACAACAACAATATTCAGTTGGAAACCGCCATGACCACGACCACCATGACCATGATCCAGGCCCTGCGCTCGGCCATGGATGTGATGCTTGAGCGTGATGACAACGTCGTCGTGTTCGGTCAGGACGTCGGCTACTTCGGCGGTGTGTTCCGCTGCACCGAAGGCCTGCAGACCAAGTACGGCACCTCGCGGGTGTTCGACGCGCCGATCTCCGAGAGCGGCATCGTTGGCGTCGCCGTCGGCATGGGCGCTTATGGCTTGCGCCCGGTCGCCGAAATTCAGTTCGCCGATTACGTCTACCCCGCTTCCGACCAGATCATCTCTGAAGCCGCGCGCCTGCGTTATCGCTCGGCCGGTGAATTCACCGCGCCGATGACCCTGCGCATGCCTTGCGGCGGCGGCATCTACGGCGGCCAGACCCACAGCCAGAGCATCGAGGCGATGTTCACTCAGGTCTGCGGTCTGCGCACCGTCATGCCATCCAACCCGTATGACGCCAAAGGCCTGCTGATTGCCTCCATCGAAAACGATGACCCGGTGATCTTCCTTGAGCCTAAACGCCTGTACAACGGCCCGTTCGACGGCCATCACGATCGCCCGGTAACGCCGTGGTCGAAACACCCGCAAGCCCAGGTGCCGGACGGTTATTACACCGTGCCGCTGGACGTCGCCGCGATTACCCGCCCGGGCAAAGATGTGACGGTGCTGACCTACGGCACCACCGTGTACGTCTCGCAAGTCGCTGCTGAAGAATCCGGCGTTGATGCCGAAGTCATCGATCTGCGCAGCCTGTGGCCGCTGGACCTGGAGACCATCGTTAAATCGGTAAAGAAAACCGGCCGTTGCGTGGTCGTTCACGAGGCCACGCGCACTTGCGGTTTCGGCGCCGAACTGGTGTCGCTGGTGCAAGAGCATTGCTTCCATCACCTGGAAGCGCCGATCGAACGCGTCACCGGTTGGGACACCCCCTACCCGCACGCGCAAGAGTGGGCGTATTTCCCAGGGCCGTCCCGCGTGGGCGCGGCGTTGAAACGGGTCATGGAGGTCTGAATGGGCACGCACGTTATCAAGATGCCGGACATCGGCGAAGGCATCGCAGAAGTAGAACTGTCGCAGTGGCACGTCAAGGTTGGCGATCTGGTCGTTGAAGATCAGGTGCTGGCGGATGTGATGACCGACAAGGCAATGGTCGATATTCCGTCCCCGGTACACGGCAAGGTCATCGCCCTCGGCGGTCAGCCGGGTGAAGTGATGGCGGTCGGCAGTGTGCTGATCAGTATTGAAGTGGAAGGCGCTGGCAATCTGAAAGAATCGGCGGCCCCTGCCCCGGTCAAAGAAGCACCGGTTGCGCCGAAAGTCGAAACCACTGTCGAGAACAAACCGGCTGCGGCACCGCGCCCTGCCCCGGCTTGCCAGGGTCCGGTGGTTGCCCGCGAAGCCGATGAGCGCCCGCTGGCCTCGCCGGCCGTGCGCAAACATGCGCTGGATCTGGGCATTCAACTGCGTCTGGTGCGAGGCACCGGTCCTGCCGGTCGCATTCTGCATGAAGACCTTGAAGCCTACCTGGCCCAGGGTCAGGCGGACGCTTCGGCGCCCGCTGCTGCCGCTTACACCCAACGCAACGATGAAGAACAGATTCAGGTTATCGGCATGCGCCGCAAGATCGCCCAGCGCATGCAGGACGCCACTCAGCGTGCCGCGCACTTCAGTTACGTCGAGGAAATCGACGTCACCGCGATCGAAGAACTGCGCGCGCATCTGAATGAAAAGCATGGCGCCAGCCGCGGCAAGTTGACCCTGCTGCCGTTCCTCGTCCGCGCACTGGTTGTTGCACTGCGCGACTTCCCGCAGATGAACGCCCGTTATGACGACGAAGCCCAGATCATCACCCGCCTCGGCGCGGTGCATGTCGGCGTCGCCACGCAAAGCGATGTCGGCCTGATGGTGCCAGTGGTGCGTCACGCCGAAGCCCGCAGTCTGTGGGACAGCGCCGCGGAGATTTCCCGTCTGGCCAACGCTGCACGCAACGGCAAGGCCAGCCGCGACGAGTTGTCCGGCTCGACCATCACCCTGACCAGCCTCGGCGCATTGGGCGGCATCGTCAGCACACCGGTACTGAACCTGCCAGAAGTGGCTATCGTCGGCGTGAACAAAATTGTCGAACGGCCGATGGTCGTCAAAGGCCAGGTGGTGATTCGCAAGATGATGAACCTTTCCAGCTCCTTCGATCACCGCGTGGTCGATGGCATGGACGCGGCACTCTTCATCCAGGCCATTCGTGGCTTGCTCGAACAACCTGCCACTCTGTTTGTGGAGTAAGCCAGCCATGCAATCTCTGAACACTACGCTGCTGATCATCGGCGGTGGACCCGGCGGCTACGTCACCGCGATTCGCGCCGGGCAACTGGGTATCCCGACCATTCTGGTCGAAGGCCAATCGTTGGGCGGCACTTGCCTGAACATCGGCTGCATTCCGTCGAAAGCGCTGATCCATGTGGCTGAGCAGTTCCATCAGACCCGGCACCACAGCGAGCATTCTGCGCTGGGTATCAACGTGTCCGCGCCGACTCTGGATATCAGCAAGAGCGTCGAGTGGAAGGACGGCATCGTTGACCGCCTGACCACCGGTGTCGCTGCATTGCTGAAGAAAAACAAGGTTCAGGTCCTCAACGGCTGGGCGAAAATCATTGATGGCAAGACCGTCGAAGTCGGCGACACGCGCATTCAGTGTGAGCATCTGGTGCTGGCCACCGGTTCGACCAGCGTCAACCTGCCGATCCTGCCGATTGGCGGGCCGATCATCTCGTCCACCGAAGCACTGGCGCCGACGTCGGTGCCAAAACGCCTGACCGTGGTCGGCGGTGGTTACATTGGCCTGGAGTTGGGTATCGCCTACCGCAAGCTGGGGGCTGAAGTCAGCGTGGTCGAGGCGCAGGATCGCATCCTCCCGGCCTATGACGCGGAGCTGACGCAACCGGTGCATGACGCATTGAAGCAACTGGGCGTGAAGCTCTACCTCAAGCACAGCGTGCTGGGTTTCGACGGCACGTTGCAGGTGCGCGATCCTGAGGGCGAAACCCTCAACCTGGAAACCGATCAGGTGCTGGTCGCCGTCGGACGCAAACCCAACACCCAAGGTTTTAACCTTGAAGCGCTGAATCTGGACATGAACGGTTCGGCGATAAAGATCAACAACCGTTGCCAGACCAGCATGCTCAACGTCTACGCCATCGGCGATGTTAGCGGCGAACCGATGCTTGCGCACCGCGCCATGGCCCAGGGTGAGATGGTTGCCGAACTGATCAGCGGCAAGACCCGCGAATTCAACCCGACGGCCATTGCTGCGGTGTGTTTTACCGACCCGGAGTTGGTGGTGGTCGGCAAGACGCCGGACGAGGCCAAGGCTGCGGGCATCGACTGCATCGTTTCCAGCTTCCCGTTCGCCGCCAACGGCCGGGCGATGACGCTGGAGTCCAAAAGCGGCTTCGTGCGTGTGGTCGCTCGTCGTGACAACCATGTGATTGTCGGCTGGCAAGCGGTGGGCGTCGGGGTCTCGGAATTGTCGACCGCGTTTGCGCAAAGCCTGGAAATGGGCGCGCGGCTGGAAGACGTCGGCGGCACCGTCCATGCGCACCCGACCCTGGGTGAAGCGGTGCAGGAAGCGGCGTTGCGTGCGCTGGGGCATGCGTTGCATCTGTAACAGTCGTAGCTGAATGCCCCTGTGGCGAGGGGATTTATCCCCGCTGGGCTGCGCAGCAACCCCAGAACCGGTCACCGCCGGGCGTCAGATATCCGAGCCATAGGGGCCGCTTCGCAGCCCAGCGGGGATAAATCCCCTCGCCACAAGCTGCGAAACCGCCCCAGAATGAAGTATTGTTGTGCCCATCCAAAAAAACGTCAGAAGCCTTGAACCGTTTCGGCGGTTGTTCAGTGATAGAGGGTGTCATGGGTAACGAAAGCATCAATTGGGACAAGCTGGGTTTTGACTACATCAAGACCGACAAGCGCTATCTGTCGTACTTTCGCAATGGCGAGTGGGACAAAGGCACCCTGACCGAAGATAACGTCCTGCACATCAGCGAAGGCTCGACGGCCCTTCACTATGGCCAGCAGTGCTTCGAAGGCATGAAGGCCTACCGCTGCAAGGACGGTTCGATCAACCTGTTCCGTCCGGACCAGAACGCCCTGCGCATGCAGCGCAGCTGTGCGCGCCTGCTGATGCCGACGGTCGACACCGAGCAGTTCATCGAAGCCTGCAAAGCCGTGGTTCGCGCCAACGAGCGTTTCATTCCGCCGTATGGCACCGGCGGCGCGCTGTACCTGCGCCCGTTCGTGATCGGCGTAGGTGACAACATCGGCGTGCGCACTGCACCGGAGTTCATCTTCTCGATCTTCTGCATCCCGGTCGGCGCCTACTTCAAGGGCGGCCTGACCCCACACAACTTCCAGATCTCCAGCTACGACCGCGCCGCCCCACAAGGCACCGGTGCGGCCAAGGTCGGTGGCAACTACGCCGCCAGCTTGATGCCGGGCTCGAAAGCCAAGAAAGCCAACTTCGCCGACGCGATCTACCTCGATCCGATGACTCACACCAAGATCGAAGAAGTCGGTTCGGCCAACTTCTTCGGGATCACCCACGACAACAAGTTCGTCACCCCGAACTCGCCGTCTGTCCTGCCAGGCATCACCCGCCTGTCGCTGATCGAACTGGCAAAATCGCGTCTGGGCCTGGAAGTGGTTGAAGGCGACGTGCTGATCGACAAACTGTCGGACTTCAAGGAAGCCGGGGCCTGCGGCACCGCTGCGGTAATCACCCCGATCGGTGGCATCAGCTACAACGACCATCTGCATGTGTTCCACAGCGAAACCGAAGTGGGCCCGGTAACCCAGAAGCTCTACAAAGAGCTGACCGGTGTGCAGACCGGCGACATCGAAGCGCCAGCGGGCTGGATCGTCAAGGTTTGAGTTGACGGTTGTTGATACTGAAAAAGCCCTCCATTGAGTGATTGATGGAGGGCTTTTTTGTTGGGCTACAAAAAGATCAAAAGATCGCAGCCTTCGGCAGCTCCTACAGAGCGATCTGTGATCTTCTATTTCAAGGTGATTCGCTTGCCCGAGCGACTCGAGATCCCGCTCGCCTGCCCATTCTGCTGCTTGCCCATCCGCGCCTGGGTGATCAATCCTGGAATCAGCTCCCCCTCCGGTAAATTTTTCCAGAACCGCGCGGGCAAATGCCCCTGCATGACCTTTGGGTTCAACCGTGCCGGGTTGAAGATGTGGCTGTAGTAGGTCAACCACAAATCGCCATGGGGATCGTCGACGTTTTGCGCCATCTGCTGCCATTCGACGGGGCATTGGCGTTGATGAATCAGTTGTTCGCCGTCGTAATACACCCCGTCACGCGGGGTCGCGATCAACCAGCGGTGCTGGCCCATGCGTCCGATGAAATGTGCGCTGGCGCTGTGCAGAATGTCGTGCGCCGGTTCGTGCCACGCCACGTATTGCGGGCCGGGCAAATCCCCCGGTCGCTCGATGAAGCGCACGAAGGCATGCAGATGATGGGCCTCGCGGTGCACTTGCTTGAGGCGGCGTTGCAGCTCGCTGCCCAGTTTGTCGCCGGCCATCATCGCGGTGCGGTCACCGTGGCTCACACGCCAGAGCACTTCATACAAAAGACTCCAGCGTTGCTCGCCACGATACTGTGCCGCCTGCTCCAGGGTATCGAGCAGCGCACGTGGAATGCGCGCCTGATACGGCCCCTGCTCTTCAGGCACGCGCTCATCGCTGGCAAACAGATCGCCCACCCCTTCCGCCGCCCAGCCCACCCGACTCGGGTCGACTTCATGACTGAGCAACCAGCGCGCCTGTTGGCGCCAGGTGTCGAACAGATCATCGCAATCAAGACTGATCATCCCCACAACCCCATCTGTTGTGGCATCGGTCGGTCGCGCAATTGCTGATAGAGCATATGGCTGGTGACTTCGGCCTGCTGCGGATGGTAGTCGCTGGTGATGATGAACGGCTTGGCCTTGGCCAGTACACAGCGCATCCGCGCCACGTCCTCGTAGCGGATGCGGCGCTGGCGGCGCAGCTCGACCAGACGCTCGGTGGTGCGCAACCCGATGCCGGGAATGCGCGCGATCAACGACGGTTCGGCGCGGTTCAGGTCCAGCGGGAACACCTCGCGATTTGCCAACGCCCATGCGAGTTTTGGATCGATATCCAGCGCCAGATTGCCCGGCCCTTTCAACAATTCGTCTGCACTGTAGCCATAACTGCGCAGGAGAAAGTCAGCCTGATACAAACGGTGCTCGCGCATCAGCGGCGGCGCGGCGAGCGGCACGCTTTTCGGGCTGTCGGGGATCGGGCTGAACGCCGAGTAATAGACCCGGCGCAAGCGGAAGTTGCCATACAAGGACTGAGCGCTGTGGAGGATGGTGCTGTCATCGGTGTCGTCGGCGCCGACGATCAACTGTGTGCTTTGCCCGGCCGGGGCGAATTTCGCCGAGCGCGGCTCGTTCAATACCGTCTGCACGCCGGTGTAGATGGTGTTCATCGCTTGCTTGATCGAGGCGATGTCTTTCTCCGGCGCCAGCGTCTGCAGGCTGGCATCGGTGGGCAATTCGATATTGACGCTGAGGCGATCGGCGTAACGCCCCGCTTCTTCGATCAATGCCGGATCGGCCTCGGGAATAGTCTTGAGGTGGATATAGCCGCGAAACTCGTGTTCCTCACGCAGCAGCTTCGCCACGCGCACCAGTTGCTCCATGGTGTAGTCCGCCGAACGAATGATCCCGGAGCTTAGAAACAAGCCGCTGACGCAATTGCGCCGGTAGAAATCCATGGTCAGCGCGACAACTTCTTCGGGAGTGAAACGTGCCCGGGGCACATCACTGGAGCGGCGATTGACGCAGTACTGGCAATCGTAAAGGCAAAAATTGGTCAGCAAAATCTTCAATAACGACACGCAGCGGCCGTCCGGCGTGTAGCTGTGGCAGATGCCCATGCCATCGGTCGAACCCAGCCCGCTTTTGCCCTCGGAGCTGCGCTTTGGCGCACCGCTGCTGGCGCAGGAGGCGTCGTACTTGGCGGCGTCGGCGAGGATGCTGAGCTTGTCGATGATTTGCATGGCATGGGCTCTATACTGTGTGCATATACAGTATAGATTCCACCACTGTGACACAAGCGGGTCGACACCCCCTCGACGGCTGGTCGTCCTTGTGGGAGCGGGCTTGCTCGCGAAGAGGTCGGCACATTCAAAATCACAGCGCCTGACGCACCGTCTTCGCGAGCAAGCCCGCTCCCACATTCGAACGATGGGATTGTTCAGGAAGTGTAAACACCCTCAACACTCAAAGGCTGCGGCGTTTTGATCTGGATGTTTTCACTCGCCAGTTCGAGCCCAAACCGCAAATGGATCTCCTTGCGCCCCAGTGCCGTCAGCCCCAACGCCCGGCTGTCCAGGTCCTGCGTCAGCCATTTGCGCTTCAGTGCCGTTTGCAGCAATGCCGCTCCCAGCGATCCGCCGAGATGCGGCCGGCGCATGCTCCAGTCCAGGCACGGGCAGGCGAATTTGCGGCGCAGCGTAGCCAGGTGATGCACTTCGATGTCCAACCCCAGCAACAACGCCTCGCCACTGGCGCTCAAGCGATACGCCTGCTCGTCGGCGGGCAGCAGCCATCCCGCCTCCATCAAGCGGTCATACAGCAACACCGCCAGCGTGCCGGCCATGTGGTCGTAGCAAGTGCGGGCAAATTGCAGACGATCCGGCGTGTGCGGCTTGAAACTCGGCGCGGCGTTCTGACCGATCACCATCAACGCTTCCAGCGCCTGAGCGACGCGCGGGTCGGCCAGACTGTAATAACGATGCCGGCCCTGCACGTGCAGGCGCACCAGGGCCAGTTCCTTGAGTTTGCTCAGGTGGGCGCTGGCGGTGGAAGCGCTGACGTCGGCGATGGTCGCCAGCTCGGTGCTGGTGCGCGCGTGGCCGTCCATCAGCGAACAGAGCATCCTGGTCCGCGCCGGTTCGGCGATGGCGGCGGCGACGTGCGAGACGCCGATGTCGTGATGCTCTGCGTGCATATTTCGCTCCCCAACGAATCGTCGCCTGCGATGACTGGAGATAGTAGCAACACTTTCTCCACTGACAAGGCTGCCTATCATGGACCCGATCATCGCTGCGACTCACGCCGATCCCTATCCTTATTACGCCGAACTTCGCACTGCGGGCGGATTGACCTTTCACCGCGAGCTGAAGCTGTGGGTCGCCAGCAGCGCGCGGGCAGTCTGTGCGGTGATGGCGCATACCGAGTGCCGGGTGCGCCCGGTGCAGGAACCGGTGCCTCATGCCATTGCGCAAGGCCCGGCCGGCGTGGTGTTCGGCCAGTTGATGCGCATGAATGACGGCGCCGGCCAGCGCTGCCCGCGCTCGGCCATGGAGCCGGCGCTTGGGTCGATCCACGAAACCGACGTTCAGGATTTAGTCGCCGCGAGGCTATTTTCAGCAAATGCCGACGGACTCTATAAAGCAATGTTCCGCGGCCCGGTAGCCGTCGTCGCGACATTGCTCGGTTTCTCGCCAGCGCAGAGCCGCACGATCAGCGAACTGACCGCTGATTTTGTCGCTTGCCTGTCACCCTTGAGCAATGAGCTGCAAATCACCGCCGCCCATGCCGCAGCGGCACAGTTACGCGGCTGTTTCATCGAGCAGTTGGCTGACCCTGTTGCGCAGAGCGTTTTGCTCAGGGGTATCACACAGCGTTTCGAGGGCGACGAAGACATATTGGTCGCCAACCTGATCGGCCTCTGCTCGCAGACCTACGACGCCTGCGCCGGGCTGATCGGCAATGCATTGGTGACGTTGAGTCGTCAGCCAGATCTGCGCGGGGCACCGCTGGAGGAGCTGCTGGCCGAGGTCCAGCGCTTCGATCCGCCCGTGCAGAACACCCGCCGTTTCGTTGCCGCTCGCTGCGATATCGACGGCATGCGGCTTGAGGCAGGTGATGTAATTGTGCTGTTGTTGGCCTCGGCCAACCGTGATCCGGCGCTGAATGACCAGCCAGAGCGGTTTTTGCTCGACCGACCAAATCGGCGCAGCTTCAGTTTTGGCAGCGGTCGGCATGAGTGCCCGGGGCAAGGGCTGGCGATGTGTATCGCCGCTGCGACCTTGAAGGAGATCCTTGCCAGTGGCCTTGACCTCAATTGCCTGAGCTGGAGTTACAGGCCTTCGCTCAATGGGCGGGTTCCACTTTTCAATCTTGGCGGCGTCTGATGATCAGACTTCGCGAGCAGGCTCCACGTTGGCTCAGTGATGAACTCAAGTTGTGGGAGCGAGCCTGCTCGCGAAGCGGCCTGTCCAGACACCCCACATCTATGGTTCAAACCACCCACTGCAAAATCAACCAGCTATTCGCCCCGCTGATCACAACAAACAACCCCCACGCCAGCACCCGCGTCGGCCAGCGATTGACAAAAGGCCCCATCAATTGCCGGTCGTTGGTCATGCGGATCAATGGATACAAGGCAAACGGCAGTTGCAGACTCAACACCACCTGACTGAGCACCAGCAATTTGCCGACCGCGCCATCGCCCAACAGCCACACGCCGATAAACGCTGGAATCAGCGCCAGCCCGCGCGTCAGCAAGCGTCGCTGCCAGCACGGGATGCGCAGGTTCAGATAGCCTTCCATGATCACCTGTCCGGCAATGGTCCCGGTGAAGGTAGAACTCTGCCCGGAGGCGAGCAATGCCACGCCGAACAACACGCTGGCCAGCGCACCGCCAACCAGCGGGTCGAGCAGATGGTAGGCATCCTGGATATCCACCACGTCGGTATGCCCGGACTGGTGAAAGGCTGCGGCGGCGAGGATCAGAATCGCTGCGTTGACCAGCAGGGCCAGTGCCAGCGAACCGATGGTGTCGATGCGCGCCAGCTTCACCGCGTCCTGCTTGCTCGCCAAGTCCTTGCCGATCATGCGGGTCTGCACAATCGAGGTGTGCAGATAGAGGTTATGCGGCATCACCGTCGCCCCAAGAATGCCGATCGCCAGGTACAGCGGCGCGGCATCGCTGAGGGCTGACAGCGAGGGTTTGAAACCCTGCGCCACGTCTGGCCAGTACGGTTTGATCAGCAACAGCTCGACGAAAAAGCACACGCCGATGGTCGCGACCAGCACCAGCATGATCGCCTCCAGACGGCGGAAACCGCGGTTCTGCAGGGCCAGCACCAGCAGCGTGTCGAACGCTGTCAGGGCAATGCCGAAGGTCAGCGAACAACCGAGCAACAAGTGAAACGCCAGCGCACAGCCGAGTACTTCAGCGAGGTCGGTGGCGATGATCGAGATCTCCGCGAGTCCCCATTGCAGCCGCGCGGTCGGCGTGCTGTAGCGCTCGCGGGACAGCTGCGCCAGGTCGCGCCCGGTGGCGATGCCCAGCCGCGAGCACAGGCATTGCACGACCATGCCGGCCAGACTCGCGAGCAATACCACGAACAACAGGCTGTAACCAAAACGCGATCCGGCCTCGATGGCCGTCGCCCAGTTGCCCGGATCCATGTAGCCGATCGACACCAGCAAACCAGGTCCGGCGAAGCGCAGCACGCGTTTGAAGAACGGGGCGTTGGGATCGACCGCAACGCTGCCCGCCACTTCCGGCGGGCAAAACGGCGCGGTGGCGATTTTCGGCAAGCTGAATTTCACGAACACATCCAGAAACAAATCGGAAAGACGCAGCTTAGACGTTTCGACCAAAGCCTTGAAGAACAAAAGATCGCGGCCTTCGGCAGCTCCTGCATTGGAATGCAATTTCGGGTAGGAGCTGCCGAAGGCTCGGGCCGCGTTCGGACGATCTTTTGATCTTACTGACTTGCCCCCAGCAACTGCTCGCGCAATTGGGGGTCGCGCGTGCGCGGATCCAGCCAGATGTCGAAAAACGCCCGCGCGAACTGCGGATCGTCCACCGCGTGCTGTAACTGCTGACCCACAAAAAAATGCGCGCCCTGCCCCGGCAGATAGACGCCGGTAATGCGCGTGCCGGCCTGCACATCGATAAACGCTTGCTCCATCTGACGCTGCCAGCCGGCCAGTTGCACAGGGCTGACGCCAGGGCCCGCCAGACGTTTTATTTCATCGACACTGGCCTTGACCAGTTCGTCCCGGGACAGCGAGCGCCGGTAGATCAGTTCCAGCGCGAAGGGTTGCCCTGGCGCCAGCGGTTGCGCGGCACTCCACAGGCGCGCGCTGTAGACATCGAAGCCCCAGACACTGAAATCACCGCTGCCGATGATGCGTGCGCCCGGCACAGCGTCCTGCCAATTGGCCCAGGCCGGCATCAGCAACAAGGCCCACACGCCGATGCCGGACAGGACCTTCAGTGTTCTGCTCATTGAGTTATCGACTCCGGCATGCCCTGACAGCCAGAGCATAGCCGATTCGATGCCTGAACTTTGTATACAAAAACCGCACACATAGGCAGCAATCTTCAGTCGGCAATGCTAACGTGGCTCACCCCACCCGACGGAGACACCTGCGTGCTGATCCTCAAACTGCTGCTGATTCCCGGATTTCTGCTGCTGATTTCCCTGGCAGGCAAACGTTGGGGGCCGAGCGTGGCCGGTTGGCTGTCGGGGTTGCCGGTGGTCGTCGGGCCGATTCTGTTCTTCCTCGCCATTGAACAGGGACCGCAATTTGCCGCGCAATCGGCGGTGGCGGCGCTGTCGGCAATGTTCGCGATGATTGCGTTCTGCATCACTTACGCGCAGGTCGCGCAACGGGCGAACTGGCCTTTGGCATTGATGGTTTCACTGGCGGTTTGGGGCATGCTGGCGCTGGTGCTGTCCGTGATTCCGGCATCTTTGCCGTTCTCGGTGATTGCGGCGGCGGTGGCGCTACTCGCTTCGCCTTATCTGTTCCCAGAGGTGCAGCCGATATTGAACGGGCCAGCGCCGAAGTCGGACAAACTGATCTGGCGGATGATTGCCGGTGCAGCGCTGACGCTGGTGGTGACGATGCTTGCCAGCACCGTCGGCGAACGCTGGAGCGGCCTGCTCGCGGTGTTTCCGGTGCTGGGCAGCGTCATGGCTGTGTTTTCGCAACAGACACGTGGACCGGCGTTCACCGCTGCATTACTTCGCGCAACCGCGACCGGCATGTATTCGTTTTCGGCGTTCTGCCTGGTGTCAGCCTTGACGTTGCCAAGCATGGGCCTCAGCGGTTTTGCAGTGGGAGTGGCGGTGTCGGTGGCGATGCTCGGGGTGACCCGCAAACTGCTGGCCAAACCCGCCCCGGCCAAAACCTCATCCTCTCAAGCCTGAGACAATTCTGTGGCGAGGGAGCTTGCTCCCGCTGGGTAGCGAAGCGCCCCCAAAACCATCCGACCCAATACATCTGACGCACCACGGTGCTGCGCACTGGAGCGCGAGCTTGCTCCCTCGCCACAGTTGCCTCTTGTCCAGATGAGCCGGGCTGGAGTGATCGCGCTCTGCGTGGGATGATCGCCCGCCTCGCACGACCATTCACCGGAGATTCACATGTCATTGCTGAGCAGAAAAGCCGCCGTCCTGTTGTTGGCGACTGTCGCCGGTCTCGGTGCGATCAACGCGCACGCTGCCAGGGAAAAAGTCAAAACCGAGAAAGTCTCGATGCTCGACGGCAAGCTCACCTTCGTCCTGCCCAAGGGCTTTGTCGCTGAGCCGCTGCCGGCCAGCCCCAGTGGCGCCAAGGGCACGATGTACACCAACCAGACCACAAAAACCGTGGTCATCACCGCCGAAAACCAGATTCCCGCCGGGCAGAACGTCAAGGACAACGACGGTGAATTCCTCGATGGCAGCGTGTCGAGTTTCATCGACGATCAACGCAAGGCCCTGCCGGATTTCAACAAGCTCAGCGAAAAGAGCCTGACCCAGAAAGGCTCCGGCCTGGGTCTGCGTCAGGTTGACAGCACCGCCACTCAGGGCGGCGGCCAGACCCTCAACACCACGTTGATGGCCGGCTCCGGGACGAAGATGGCGCTGGTTCAGGTGATTTCCCGGGCCAGCGACAAGAAAGCCCACGACGCTTTGGTGAAAACCATCGTCAAGGATTGAGCCGCTGCAACCAGCCATTCAAGTCGCGCAGCTCGGCCGCACTGATGCTATGGCCGACGCCGGGATAAGCGTGGAACTCGGGCTTGTAATCGAGTTTCTGCAACAGCGCGTTGGCTTCGGTGCCGTGGCGGTAAGGCACCGGATCGTCAGCTGTGCCGTGGCCGATGAAAACATGCACCGGCAGCGGCGGCTGCCCTGGCTTCAGTTCGCTTTTCAGCACCGGCAATAAGCGCCCGCTCAACGCCGCGAACCCGCCCACAGTGACGGGCGCGCGCAAGCCCACTTCGTAGCTCATCATCGCGCCCTGGCTGAAGCCGACCAGGTACACCTTGCCCGTGGTCGTGTGGTATTTCTTCGCCGCCTGAGCAATGAAGTCACGCAGTTTCTCGCCGCTGGCCTTCAGATCGTCGGTCTCGCCGTTGTAGGCGCCTTCGCCTTTTTTGCGAAACCACTGGTAACGCCCCTCACCCAACGTCATCGGTGCGCGCACCGACAGGTAGTTGTACTGCGCCGGTAGCTGAAATTTCATACCGATCAGGTCGGCCTCGTTACTGCCGTAGCCGTGCAGAAAAATCACCAGCGGACGCGGCTCGGCGTCGGCGTGGACCTGTTCAAGGTACTTGAGCGGCAGGTCGGTTTGCAGGGTGGTCTGGGCGTGGACGGCGGTGGATGCGAGCAAGGTCAGCAAGGCGAATATTTTCAGCATTGGAGCGTTCCTTCACAGAGTGTCGGGTTCGCGGGTGAGCCTAACATCTTGGGGCGCAGATCCGAATCTTGCGGTGTTGCGCAGGTCCTTTTCGCGAGCAGGCTCGCTCCTACAGTTGAAATGCGTTCCCCTGTGGGAGCGAGCCTGCTCGCGAAGATGCCCGCACCTTCACCCACACGTTGTCAGTCGTTGGTCAGCTTCCCGGTGCGAAACGGCACCCGCCCCGCCACTTTCGCCTGCCAGATCCCCGGTTCGGTATAACGCCCGCGATCAATCGCAAACAACACGCCGCTGGTGCCGGCGCGCACGGTGGTCACGCGATCCTGCAAGGGATCGACCACCTCGAACAGCGCGTCACCCTGCTCTACCCACTCACCGGCATTGCGCAAGAAACTCACCACGCCATGGTGCGGCGCGAACAGGTATTCGGTCCCTTCGAACGGCAGGCCCTCACAGCACTCGCTCGGCGCTGCCGGCCATTCACCACTGATCAAGCCCTGCTCGGCAAGAAAGCCAAGAATCGCTTCGCAATTGGCCCGGGCTTGTTCGACGCGGGTATCACCCATGCTGCCCAGCTCCAGCGTGGTCGCCAGATTCGCCGGCGGAATCGCCGCGTTCGGGAATGATTTAGCCAGACGCAACCATGGCGTCGAGCAGGACTCATCGAACGAGCTGCCGCCGGAATCTTCGCAGAGCAACGCTACGCCCGCTTGCAGCCGCGCGGCCAGCGGTTGCCACTGCGGCCAGTGCTGCGGCAGCGCGTAGAGGTGAATCGCAGCGTCAAAGTCGCAATGCAAATCGAGGGTGATGTCGGCGTCGCATGCGTGGCGCAGCAGCAGTCGATGCAGAGCCTCAAGTTGCGAGGCCGGCGCCGGCAATTCAGCAAACACCTGCCCCATGGCCTCGCGGATCAACGCCACGTTGGCCTCGGCATCCGCGCCCAGACGCTCGCCCACCAGCGCCGCAACCGGGGCACTGAGTTCGACGAAGGCGCGGTTGAAATTCTTGCCGCTGCCCAGTTCGAAACGGCCCATGTGATTGCCTTGCAGGTGCTGGTCCAGGCCGATCGGGTTGGCCACCGGCACCAACTCGATGACGCCCTGCAGGCGGCCCTGCTGTTCCAATTCGCTGAGGCGCAGCTTGAGTTCCCACGCGGTGCGCATGCCTGGCAGTTCATCGGCGTGCAGGCTGGCCTGAATGTACGCTTTGCGGTTGCCGGTGCCGTAACGGAACACACTGAGCGAGCGCTCGCTGCCCAAATGGCTCCAGGGCAGGACATGGTCGATGCGTTGCATGGGAAACTCCTTGCTATCTGGATCACGCCGACACCCCTGTAGGAGTGAGCCTGCTCGCGATAGCGGTTTACCATTCAACATCATCATTGACTGACGAACCGCTATCGCGAGCAGGCTCACTCCTACAGGGGATCGGTGAATTTAGAGTGCAAAAAAAGTGGCCACCGCGCAAAAACGGGGCCACTTTTTTCTACGGCGTATTAATGGCCGTACACGTCAAAGTCGAAGTACTTGTCTTGCACTTTCTTGTACTCGCCATTGGCGCGGATTTCGGTGATGGCTTTGTTGAACTGCTCGGCCAGCGCGGTATCGCCCTTGCGCACTGCGATGCCGGCGCCGCCGCCGAAGTACTTGGCGTCTTCGTAAGTCGGGCCGACGAATTCGAAGCCTTTACCGGCGTCGGTTTTCAGGAAACCGTCGCTGAGGTTGACCGAGTCGGCCAGCATCGCGTCCAGACGACCCGAGGTGATGTCCAGGTTAGCTTCCTGCTGCGAGCCGTAGCGCACCAGTTCGATCCCGGCCGGAACCAGCACTTCGGTGGCGTAACGGTCATGAGTACTGGCGCGCAGCACGCCGACTTTCTTGCCCTTGAGTTCGGTCAGCGGGTCTTTGACGCCCGAGCCAGCCTTCATCACGAAGCGCGCCGGGGTGTGGTAGTACTTGATGGTGAAATCGACGTTTTTCTTGCGGTCATCGGTGATGGTCATAGACGACAGAATTGCGTCGATTTTCTTCACTTTCAGTGCCGGGATCAGGCCATCGAACTCTTGCTCGACCCAAGTGCATTTGACGTTCATCTCTGCGCACAGCGCATCGCCGATATCGACGTCGAAACCGGTCAGTTTGCCGTCAGGGGTTTTCATCGAGAATGGCGGATACCCGGCTTCGATACCGATGCGGATCGGCTTGGCGTCTGCAGCCACAGCGGTCAAGGACAACATCGACAGTGCCAGGGCACCGAACATCACTAGCTTTTTCATTTATTACTCCCGTGCGGAGGCTTTTATTGGCAGCTTTCGATTCAGCGTTCGGCAATGGCTTTTTAACAGCAAACACCGAAGTGGCCGGCAGTCTATGGCGCCGCGCACGGAGGCAATTGTCTTTAAGCGACAAATACTTACAGAAGATCGGCGGACCCATTGACCGAAGTCAACGCGTGCGCCGCAGTGGTGCAAAGGCTGTAGGACAGGACCTTTATTCGCGCAGGAAAAACACAGTGGGCCTGCAATCTGTGGCGAGGGAGCTTGCTCTCGCTGGGTCGCGCAGCGGTCCCATGATTTTACGACCGCTGCGCAGCCGAGCGGGAGCAAGCTCCCTAGCCACAAAGATCAGCGAGCGGGAGCAAGCTCCCTCACCACAAGTATCAGCATGCGCAGGCGACAGGTGTGTTGGCGACCGACGCCACGCTCAGCTTGAAGCCTTCGTCCAGCCATCCCGTCACGCCGCCGATCATCTCCTTGACCGGGTAGCCCAGCGCCGCCAGCTTAACGGCCGCCTTGTTCGCGCCGTTGCAATGCGGGCCGGCGCAATAGACCACGAACAGGGTATTTTTCGCATAGTCCGCCAGGCTTTCAGCCGTCAACAACCGCGTCGGAATATTGATCGCCCCCGGCACATGCCCGCGCTCGAAGGCCAACGGCCCGCGCACATCGACCAGAACAAAATCAACCTCACCGGCTTCCTGGCTACTGAAGACGTCAGAACAATCGGTTTCGAAAGTCAGACGATTGCTGAAATGCATCAGGGCGATGGCCGACGGGGCTGCGGGAATAGTACGAACCAGGCTGGTCATGGGGTATTGCTCCTATGTCTGCGGGTGTAAACAGACTTTATCGAGCCGCCGCCTGGCGCTACAGTGGCGCACAAGACACCGACCGGGAACTTTCCGCCAAATGCCGACTTCACCAGGACTGGTTACGATTCTGGCCTACGATGGCCTCTGTACTTTCGAGTTCGGCATCGCCGTGGAGATCTTCGGCCTGGCCCGGCCGGAGTTCGATTTCCCTTGGTACGAACACGCGATTGCCGCCGTCGACCAAGGACCGATGCGCGCCGTGGGCGGTATTCAGGTAATGGCTGATGGCGGCCTGGAACTGCTCGCCGCAGCGCGTACCATTGTCATTCCCGGCTGGCGCGACCGTAACGCGCCGGTGCCGCCAGCACTGATCGCGGCGTTGCGTCAGGCGAATGCCCGTGGTGCGCGTTTGCTGTCGATCTGCTCCGGGGTGTTTGTCCTTGCGGCCAGCGGTTTGCTCGACGGCCATCGCGCCACCACGCATTGGCGCTACACCGCCGAACTGGCGCAACGCTACCCGGCCATCGAGGTCGATCCCGACGTGCTGTACGTCGACGCCGGTCAGCTGATCACTTCGGCAGGCAGCGCGGCCGGCATAGACGCTTGCCTGCACCTGGTGACGCGTGACTTCGGCACGCAGATCGCGAACGCCGTGGCACGGCGACTGGTCATGTCGCCGCAGCGCACCGGCGGTCAGGCGCAGTTCATCCCCACGCCAGTCAGCCCGACACCGCGCAGCGACCTGTCGCGAGTCATGCAATGGGCCCGCGAACGCCTGCACGAACCGCTGGAAGTGCGCGATCTGGCCAGTGAAGCGGCAATGAGCGAGCGCACCTTTCTGCGGCGCTTCACCGAAGCCAGCGGCCAATCGCCCAAAGCGTGGCTGCAGCATGAACGCCTGGCGCGGGCGCGAGAATTACTGGAAAGCACCCACCAGCACACCGAGCAAATCGCCCAACGCTGCGGCTATCGTTCGGTGGAGAGTTTTCGTGTGGCGTTTCGCAGCGTGGTGGGCGTACCGCCTTCGGTTTATCGGGAGCGGTTTGGGCGGGGGTTGAACATCAGTTCCTGAGGTGAATTTGAAGGCGTCTTCGCGATCGAGCCTGCTCCCACTTTTTTAAATGCGCTGCCCCTGTGGGAGCGAGCCTGCTCGCGAAGGCGTAAGAAAAAACGCAGCATTATTCCAGCACCAGCCATGAGCTACAGCGTCTTGCGCCTTTGCCTACAACTTCGCCCGAATTCGCTGGCTTGTACGGGTTAGCGCTCGCCCGTAAGTTGATTTGTATTGCTGATTGGTCAGTGATCTGCACTGCACGCTTACAGATTCAACCTACGCTTCACCACTAACCCGGAATAAATCCCTCCATGAATGATCATCAAACATCCTCCCCGCGCTTCTTGAGCATATGGGATGCACTGGAAGACACGCCTCGGGAAGCGGTCAATATGCGTTTGCGAGCCAAGCTCATGCGCTCGCTGTGCGAGACCATTCGAGCGTGGGAGCTGCCTCAGAAAGACGCTGCACAGAGATTGGGAATCTCGCAGCCGCGCCTCAATGATGTACTCAACGGGAAAATCGACAAGTTTTCGCTGGACGCTCTGGTCAACCTCTCGGCTGCAGCAAAGCTCGAGGTGGATATTTGCTTTCCGTCAGGCTCACCATTGCAGTGGACCTGACAAGCGATCTGCTGAGGATCGTCGTCAATTAACCTGAATGCGGAAGTCAGCGAGGATAAAGGACGTGTGGGCGCGGAGGTAAACGTCGACGTCATCCAGCGAATGCAACGGTCCGCTGGATGACTTGGCATTGGTCCCATCGTCCTGACGAACCACAGTTACGGTATACACCCCTTCCCTTCGAACCAAGGTCCCGGTGGTCTTGATTATCCTTCCATTCTGCTGAGTAAAGGAGCTCACGCTTATCGGCTTGGCCTGGAGGTCCTGAGCCACCTTCGCCTTGAGCTTTTTGCGCTTGCCAAGCAACTCCTTGCTAACCACCCAACTCCCCACTCCCGCTGCAACGGACACGACATACATGTAGTTGTAATTCGATCTGCCACGCGTTCCATGCTTTTCAACCAACCAATCGGTCACTTGCGAAACGACTTGCCAAATATCCATCAGATTTATTCCCAAGCGTAAAGGCAGTTAACCTCAATCCTCCCGCGTCAAAACCTCCAGCAACTCTATCTCGAACAGCAGATTCGAATTCGGCGGAATCTTGCCCATGGTCCGCTCGCCATAACCCAGATGCGCCGGCACCAGCAATTTGCGTTTGCCGCCCACCTGCATACCCATCAAGCCTTGATCCCAGCCTTTGATAACCCGACCAGTGCCGATCACGCACTGAAATGGTTTGCCCCGGCTCCAGGACGAATCGAATTCTGTGCCGTCTTCCAGCCAGCCTGTGTATTGAGTGGTAATCAGCGCACCCTTGACCGCGGCTTTGCCGGTGCCTGGCTGCAGGTCGATGATTTGCAGTTCGTTTGTCATGTTGGTTAACTCATTCACGATGGCCCGGTCGGGCGCGGATGGCGTTTTTCGCAGAATCCGTCGACGATGGCAATCCATGGAACCGAAAACACGCGTTGCCGCTCACATGTGTATCGACATCGTATGACGACAAGGATGCTTTGATGACCGACTCTCGATTGCTGCGCAGTTTCATTCCGCCCTACATCCTCAACCGCATCATTGCTCACGGTTCGGAGCCGCAGCGCAACGCCGCGATGCAGACGCTCAATCATGTGCGCAGTCTGTTGCCCAACCCCGGCCGCCCTTCCCAGCCGCCGGCGCGCGCGGTTCTGCCGCAAGCGAGCAAACCCGGGCTGGCCCGGCGCAGCGTGCATGATGCGCAAAACAAAATGCTCCTGCCGGGCATGCCGGTGCGCCTCGAAGGCCAGCCGCCGTCAGGCGATCCGGCGGTCGATGAGGCCTACGACGCGTTGGGCGCCAGCTATGATTTCTTCTGGAAAGTGCTCGGTCGCGACTCGATCGATAATCAGGGATTCGCCCTGATCGGCAGCGTGCATTACGGCCAGGGCTACGAGAATGCTTTCTGGAACGGCGCGCAAATGGTCTTCGGTGATGGCGACGGCGAAATCTTCCAGCGCTTCACCCGTTCGCTGGACGTCATTGCCCACGAACTGGCGCACGGCGTCACGGAGAGCGAGGCGGGGCTGATTTACGCCAACCAGTCCGGCGCGTTGAACGAGTCGCTGTCGGATGTGTTTGGCGTGTTGACCAAGCAGTACACTCTTGGGCATACGGTCGAACAAGCCGATTGGCTGATCGGCGCCGACCTGCTGATGCCAAAGATTCAGGGCAAGGGCCTGCGCTCGATGTCGCACCCCGGCACGGCGTACGATGACCCGTTGCTGGGCAAGGATCCGCAACCGGAGCACATGCGCAAGTTCGTCATCACCAGCGAAGACAATGGCGGCGTGCACATCAATTCCGGCATTCCCAACCGCGCGTTTTATCTGGCAGCCCGCGCATTTGGCGGATTCGCGTGGGAGAAAGCCGGACGAATCTGGTACGACACGCTGTGCGATGACCGCTTGAACCAGGACGCAACGTTCGACGCTTTCGCCAAACTGACGATCGACCACGCCGGCCAGCGCTTCGGCGCCGAAGCAGCCGACGCAGTGCAGCAAGCCTGGGCACAGGTCGGCATCGAATAATCCGAGGAGGCTGTATGAAAACGCTACCCGAGTTAGGCGACGATTCCGTTTTGCGAGTGTCTCGCCAGGGTGGCGTTGCAGCAATCCACAGCCTGAGCCGTCCACGCGAAATAGAATTCGCGCAATGCGACATCAGCCAACGTTCAAGGATTTGCTCGGTGCTGGAGGGCTGTTTGCCGCTGGACACCAGCGAATCCGGACGTGGCGATCAACGCTTCTATCAGATTGAGGTGCGCTATCAGTCCGGGGAGATGGAGATGGTGCTGAAGGTGCCGGAGGATCGGGCGCCGGGGGATCTGGTGCATCTTTGGGACAAGGGGGAGCTTTCGTAAACACTCCCCCGGCATTCAGGCCTATCGCTCGACCGGCTGCATCTCGACAATCGTGCCATTGGTGATCATCACCATCACGTACTTGTCATTGATCTGCACCCACTGCGCCTGCTCGATCGGTGCTTTCAGACCTTTGGCTTTCCAGTTCTTCAGAGCCTTGTCTTCGCGCTGATACATCTCCGGCGCGCGGTCGTTGACCTTCAGTTGACGGTCGCTGGTCGGCGATTGCACGGAGGGGTCGCTGGAGGTTTGCGCCGCTTGAACAATGGGCGTGATCCCGGCAATACCGGCGACAAGGGCCAGGCTGGCAATAAGGGTTTTGCTGTTCATCGGTGAACCTCTTTCAGATAGGTAGTACCTGAACTCCGACTGCGCGGCGCGGGAAACATTCCTTGTTTTTTGCCGGAGATGGACGTTAGAGAGCTTTGTCCATCAGACCGCCATCGCTGGCAAGCCAATTCCACACGGGTTGTGTTACACCACAATTTTTGACCTGAACTCCGGTCCCTGTAGGAGTGAGCCTGCTCGCGATAGCGTCCGACCAGCCGATGTCACTGCCGCCTGACCCACCGCCATCGCGAGCAGGCTCACTCCTACAGTTTGAATCGAGTACATCAGCGAGAACAGGTCGGCTGTCGGGCCGCCTTCGCGAGCAGGCTCGCTCCCACATTCATCTGCGCCGCTGCCATCGATTGATCCGCCCCACGCATCAATCCATGCCAACAATGCAATTAACAGATTGTTACATCTGCGCCACCATCCACCTCAATAAAAACCGTGCGCCGCCTCTCCGTAGCGCACGTCATAAAAGCGGTGGAGTACTTTTCTATGACAGCCTCAATCCCACAGAGCGGCTCGCGGGCCGGTGCCATTTTCCGGGTGACCTCGGGCAACTTCCTCGAACAGTTCGACTTCTTTCTGTTCGGCTTCTACGCCACGCAGATCGCGGCGGTGTTTTTCCCGGCGAGCAGCGAGTTCGCTTCCCTGATGATGACCTTTGCCGTGTTCGGCGCAGGCTTTTTGATGCGGCCGCTGGGCGCCATCGTGCTCGGCGCATACATCGACGATGTCGGTCGGCGCAAAGGTCTGATCGTCACCCTGTCGATCATGGCCAGCGGCACGATATTGATTGTGCTGGTGCCCGGATACGAAACCATCGGCCTGTTCGCTCCGGCGCTGGTATTGATCGGGCGCCTGTTGCAGGGCTTCTCGGCCGGTGCGGAATTGGGCGGTGTTTCGGTGTACCTGGCGGAGATCGCCACGCCGGGCCGCAAAGGCTTCTTCACGGCGTGGCAGTCGGCGAGTCAGCAAGTGGCGATCATCGTGGCTGCCGCGCTGGGCTACGGTCTGAATCAGTGGATGGAACCGCAAGCGGTGGCCGATTGGGGCTGGCGGATTCCGTTTTTCGTCGGCTGCATGATCGTCCCGTTCATTTTCTTCCTGCGCCGTAATCTGGCGGAAACCGAAGAATTCACCGCGCGCAAACATCGCCCGAGCATGCGCGAAGTGTTCCGCACCTTGGGCCAGAACTGGGGCGTGGTGCTGGGCGGCATGTTGATGGTTGCGCTGACCACCACCGCGTTCTACCTGATCACCGTGTACGCGCCGACCTTCGGCAAAACCGTGCTGCACCTGAGCACTTCCGATGCCCTGCTGGTGACGCTGCTGGTCGGCGTTTCGAACTTCTTCTGGCTGCCGATTGGCGGCGCGTTGTCCGACCGCATCGGCCGTCGCCCGGTGCTGATCGCCATGTCATTACTGGCGCTGGCCACGACTTATCCGGCGCTGTCGTTCCTGGTACAGGCACCGAGTTTCACCCACATGCTGCTGTCGCTGTTGTGGCTGTCGTTTATTTACGGCCTGTACAACGGCGCGATGATTCCAGCGCTGACAGAAATCATGCCAGTGGAAGTGCGCGTCGCCGGTTTCTCCCTGGCCTACAGCCTGGCCACAGCGATTTTCGGCGGCTTCACCCCGGCGATGTCGACCTTCCTGATCCAGTACACCGGCGACAAAGCCGCGCCGGGTTACTGGATGAGCATCGGTGCGTTGTGCGCCCTGTGCGCCACGCTTTATCTGTACCGCCGTGCCGGTGGTCGTCTGCAACCTGTCGCGGCCTGAGGAAAACTCGCCATGAAAAAGCTATTCACTGTCACCGCCCTGCTCGCCGGCCTTGCGTTTAACCTCGCGGCCCAAGCCGAAGAACTGAGCGTGATGACCTCCGGCGGCTTCACCGCTGCCTATAAAATCCTCGGCCCGAAATTCGCCGCGGCCACCGGCAACACCCTGACCACCAGCCTTGGCCCATCGATGGGCAAGGCACCGGAAGCGATCCCCAATCGTCTGGCGCGCGGTGAGCACGCTGATGTGGTGATCATGGTCGGCTACGCCCTTGATGAGCTGATCAAACAGGGCAAGGTCGACCCCGCGTCTCGCGTCGAGCTGGCCGATTCGCGGATCGGCATGGTGGTGCGTGAAGGCGCGCCGAAACCGGACATCAGCAGTGTCGACGGCCTGAAGAAAACCCTGCTCGACGCGCAGTCGGTGGCCTACTCCGACAGCGCCAGCGGCGTGTACATCGAGCAGCAATTGTTCAAAAAACTCGGCATCGAAGATCAGTTGAAACCGAAGGCGAAAATGATTGCGAAGATTCCGGTGGGCTCGGTGGTTGCCACGGGCGACTATCAACTGGGCTTTCAGCAGGTCAGCGAATTGCTGCCGGTGCCGGGTGTGAGTTTCGTCGCGAAGATCCCGGAATCGGTGCAGTCGGTAACGCGTTTTGCCGCTGGCATTCCGGTCAAGGCCGAGCATCCAGAAGAAGCCAAAGCCCTGCTCGCTTATCTTGCCGCACCGGCCGCTCAGGCTGACGTGCAAGCCACCGGACTGGACTCGGTCAAGCGTTGATCGATGGCGGCTGGACGCGCATTTCCACGACCAGCCGCTCCAGTTCCAACGCCGCCGGGGTCAACGTGCGATCCCGGCGCTTGATAATGCCGACGCTGCGCATCACCTGCGGCGCGGTCAGCGGCACCCGCGTCAGGATCGGATGATCCGGCCCGGGCATCGCCATCAGCGGCACCGCCGCCACGCCCAACCCCGCTTCCACCAGGCCAATCATGGTCGTCACATGCCGCGTCTCGCAGATGCTCTGACGCTGCGGCACCACCCCGCCCAAGGCCTGATCGAGCAGGAAGCGATTGCCCGAGGTTTTGTCCAGCGCGATGTAGTCCTGCTGATAAAACTCCTCCCACGTCACGCTATTGCGTCCAGCCAGCGGATGATCGCGACGGCAGGCGACAACGTAGCACTCCTGCACAAGCGGTTCGAACTCGACTTTGGCATCCTGCGTGCCGAGAAAACTCAGACCGAAATCCGCCTCGCCATTGACTACCGCGCTCAGCACATCGTGAGCGCTGGAATCGAGGACTTTGACTTTGATTCGTGGGAACTGCTGGTGATAACGCGCGACCACCCGCGGCATGAAGTAATACGCCGCCGAGGGCACACAGGCGACGGTGACGTGGCCCAAACGCGTCGAGGCGACTTCGCTGATGCCGAGCAAGGCAATGTCGAGATCGTCCAGCAACCGCTCGACGCTGGGCATGAAGCCGCGCCCGGCCTGGGTCAGGCTGACCTTGCGGGTGGTGCGCTCGAACAGTTTCACGCCGAGGGCGTCTTCAAGCTTTTCGATGCGTCGGCTCAGCGCCGGTTGCGACAGGCGTACGGCGTCGGCGGCCTTGCGGAAACTGCCCTGCTCGACCACGGCGCGAAAGGCTTGCAGGTCGTTGAGGTCGAAGTTGATGGCCATGGCGTTTCCGTGGATTGATTCGCAGGGGTTATAAATGTAACCAATTGATGCAAATTACTACAGCAACACCGAAAATCCCCTGTAGGAGTGAGCCTGCTCGCGATAGCGGTATCTCCGTCGACATGATCGGTGACTGACACACCGCTATCGCGAGCAGGCTCACTCCTACAAGGATCTTTGGTGGATCTGAAATTGATTCAACCCTTATCCTTGTCGCCCCCCGCCGTACCCGTAGTCAGGAGTCTTTCCATGCCCCATGAAGGCAATCTGTTGCAAGCCGCTGTCGTGTTCCTGTTCGCGGCGGTGCTCACCGTGCCTTTGGCCAAACGCCTGCAACTGGGCGCAGTGCTCGGTTATTTGTTCGCCGGGGTGATCATCGGCCCATCGGTGCTGGGCCTGATCGGCAACCCGCAAAGCGTTGCGCATATTTCCGAACTGGGCGTGGTGCTGCTGCTGTTTATCATCGGCCTGGAATTGTCGCCGCGACGCTTGTGGGTGATGCGCAAATCGGTGTTCGGCGTCGGGCTGGCGCAGGTGCTGCTGACCGCGTCGGTGATTGGTGTGCTGGCCTTGTCGGTGTTTGGCCAGCCGTTGAACAGCGCGATTGTGCTAGGCCTGGGTCTGGCGCTGTCCTCCACGGCGTTTGGCCTGCAAAGCCTTGCCGAACGCAAGGAACTGACCAGCCCCCACGGGCGCCTGGCGTTTGCCATTCTGCTGTTCCAGGACATTGCCGCGATCCCGTTGATCGCCTTGGTGCCGATGCTCGCCGGCGTCGACCATCACACCAGCACCGCCGACGATATCCGTCACAGTTTGCAGGTGCTCGGCGGTATTGCGGTGGTGGTGATCGGCGGTCGTTATTTGCTGCGCCCGGTGTTCCGCGTGGTGGCAAAAACCGGTCTGCCGGAGGTGTCCACCGCCACCGCGTTGCTGGTAGTGATCGGCACCGCATGGCTGATGGATCTGGTCGGTGTGTCGATGGCGCTGGGGGCGTTTCTCGCCGGGCTGCTGCTGGCGGATTCGGAATATCGCCATGAGCTGGAAGCGCAGATCGAACCGTTCAAAGGCCTGCTGCTCGGGCTGTTTTTCATCAGCGTCGGCATGGGCGCCAATCTCAGTCTGTTGCTCAGCGCACCGATCACCGTGTTGGGCCTGACCCTGTTGCTGATCGGCCTGAAATTGCCGCTGCTGTTTGTCGTCGGGCGTCTGGCCGGTGGTTTGAATAAAGTCAGTGCGATTCGCCTCGGTATCGTCCTCGCGGCCGGTGGTGAGTTTGCCTTTGTGGTGTTCAAAATCGGTCGCGATCAGGGCTTGTTCGAGCCGCGCCTGTATGACTTGCTAGTGTTGACCATCACCCTGTCGATGGCAGTGACGCCGCTGCTGCTGTTGATCTGCGCGCGTCTGGTCAGCCCGAAAGTGCAGCCGGTGGAAGTGCCGGAGCAGTTCCGCCAGATCGACACCGACGCGCCACGCGTGGTGATCGCCGGCATGGGTCGGATGGGCCAGATCGTGGCGCGGATTCTGCGCGCGCAGAACATCAAATTCGTCGCGCTGGACACCTCGGTGGAAACCATCGAATTGTCGCGCAGCTTCGGCGGCGTGCCGGTGTTCTACGGCGACCCGATGCGCCCGGAAATCCTCCACGCGGCGAAGGTCGGCGAGGCAGAGTATTTCGTCATCGCCACGGACGATCCGGAAACCAACATCAAGACCGCCGAAGTGGTGCACAAGCTCTATCCGCACATGAAAATCATCGCGCGCGCGCGTAACCGTCAGCACGTGCATCGCTTGGTTGACGTCGGTGCGGAGGCGATTCGCGAAACCTATTACTCAAGCCTGGAAATGAGCCGGCGTACATTGGTTGGCCTTGGTCTCACCCAAGCCCAGGCGGATGCGCGGATCAAGCGTTTCAAGCATCACGACGAACAGGTGCTGGAGGCGCAACACGCCGTTTACGACGACGCCGCCAAAGTCCTGCAGACCGCCCAGGAAGCGCGGGCGGAACTGGCCAAACTGTTTGAGTCGGATCAGCTCGAAGAGCAAGCGCGCAACAGCTGATCCTGCCTTGCACAGATCCACATGTGGGGGCGAGCCTGCTCGCGAAAGCGTCGTGTCAGCTAACACTTCAATGGCTGACAGATTGCCTTCGCGGGCAAGCCCGCTCCCACAGTGGTCGAGTCGAACCGATTTTCGTGTACGACATAAAAACCTGTGGGAGCGAGCCTGCTCGCGAAAGCGTCGTGTCAGCTAACACTTCAATGACTGACAGATTGCCTTCGCGGGCAAGCCCGCTCCCACAGTGGTTGAGTCGAACCGACTTTGGCGTGCGACATAAAATCCTGTGGGAGCGAGCCTGCTCGCGAAAGCGTCGTGTCAGCTAACACTTCAATGACTGACAGATTGCCTTCGCGGGCA
>NZ_JABWQQ010000170.1:0-231 GCF_014268555.1 Pseudomonas sp. SWRI111
GTGATAAGGTGGTTAAAATACCAAAATAATAGAAATTTTACCATAACCAAGATCCGTATAGTTATATACTTGGACTACATAAGTAAGCGCTTACTATTAATCAGAAATTAATTTTCTTTATTGTTCATTCTTAAGTATATTAGCAGATTAATAGTTGGTGAAAAAAATTTCTTTAAGGGAGTGGGCTTTTATGAGAAAAATGTATGGCTTTATTTTGTTATTCCTATTCAC
>NZ_JABWQQ010000171.1:0-230 GCF_014268555.1 Pseudomonas sp. SWRI111
GTATACACATTGAATGAATAACTAACAGTTTAGCGATAAAACAGGGGGAGTGGGAGGAGAAAGATCTATCTATGGATTATATTCTATATAAACCCATAAGCATCTATTTGTTAGATGCTTATGGGTAGAATTGGTATAAGTAGTTCTTTTGGGGTAGCATAATCTTTTCTTATTTTTTAAATAGGGTGACCTTATTAGAAACGCTCCAATCGTTTAAATGTGTATACTGC
>NZ_JABWQQ010000172.1:0-230 GCF_014268555.1 Pseudomonas sp. SWRI111
ATATAAGTCCTGCAGCTGCTAGCACTTTATCAGATATACCGTTTTTGAATAAAATTATTAAAGAAGTAACAAAAGCAGAATGGAAAGAAACGAAAGAAAATAGTCAGCTCGATATAAAAACGCCGAAAGTAAGTGGCTTAGAAAATGAGGCACTGTCACAGACTATAAATGAAAAATATATGCAGGAATCAATAGAGCTTTATAGTATGTTCCAACAAGAGACAGAAAAT
>NZ_JABWQQ010000173.1:0-229 GCF_014268555.1 Pseudomonas sp. SWRI111
TCAGCACCACCGTGACCGACACCGTCGACACCACCAACCTGTCGCTGTCCGCGACCGGTTCCGTGGCCGAGGGTGGTTCGATCGTTTACACCGCCACGCTGAGCAACCCGGCCGGTGCGCCGGTCACGGTCACCCTATCCAACGGCGCGGTCATCACCATCAAAGCTGGCGAAACCAGCGGTAATGTCACCGTTCCAGCACCAACCGATGACGTCTACAAAGACGCCGG
>NZ_JABWQQ010000174.1:0-229 GCF_014268555.1 Pseudomonas sp. SWRI111
GGATATTATTAATGCAATATGTGTCTATGTGGCGCGTAAGAAACAAGTTAGGCCAGAAGAAGTAGAAGTTGAGTTAATGTACGACGATGACTATGGCTTTTCTGCTGAAGCCTATGTCCATGACCGTAAACAAGTACTAATCACACAAAATATGATTGAAGCACTGCGCTTATGGTTAGATGAGTATTTAAATATGGATCCATATATTGGCTTGAAATTAGTATTAGAT
>NZ_JABWQQ010000175.1:0-222 GCF_014268555.1 Pseudomonas sp. SWRI111
CGTGGAAACCGCCGTCACCCTGAGCGGCGTCGCTGCCAATGGCCAGCAGGTCGAAGTCTTTGACGGCACTGTCTCCAGAGGCCAGGCAACGGCGCATGCCACCACCGGCGTCTGGACGTTGCTCGTCACTGCCCTGACTGTGGCGGCACACAGCTTTACCGCCAAGGCGCTGTACGGTTCCGGTGCATCATCGGCGGCCAGGACGCTGACCGTGACGGCAGT
>NZ_JABWQQ010000176.1:0-212 GCF_014268555.1 Pseudomonas sp. SWRI111
GCGAAAGCGGAGTGTCAGTCGCCGATGAACTGCCTGACCCGCCGCCTTCGTGAGCAAGCCCACTCCCACAGGGTTTCAAGGCATGACCAGGATTCAAGGCAACCCACAAAACCCATTGTAGGAGTGAGCCTGCTCGCGAAAGCGGAGTGTCAGTCGCCGATGAACTGCCTGACCCGCCGCCTTCGTGAGCAAGCCCACTCCCACAGGGTTTC
>NZ_JABWQQ010000177.1:0-211 GCF_014268555.1 Pseudomonas sp. SWRI111
GCAGATGTGTGAGTGAATGCAAAACCCTGTAGGAGTGAGCCTGCTCGCGAAGACGGAGTGCCAAACGACACTGATGTCGGACGTGACGGCCTCATCGCGAGCAAGCCCGCTCCCACAGTGAATCTGCGCTGGATGGCAGATGTGTGAGTGAATGCAAAACCCTGTAGGAGTGAGCCTGCTCGCGAAGACGGAGTGCCAAACGACACTGATG
>NZ_JABWQQ010000178.1:0-210 GCF_014268555.1 Pseudomonas sp. SWRI111
GTCAGCGTCCTGGCCGCCGATGATGCACCGGAACCGTACAGTGCCTTGGCGGTAAAGCTGTGTGCTGCCACCGCAAGGGCGCTGACGAGCAACGTCCAGACGCCGGTGGTGGCATGTGCCGTTGCCTGACCTTTGGAGACAGTGCCGTCAAAGACTTCGACCTGCTGGCCATTGGCAGCGACGCCGCTCAGGGTGACGGCGGTTTCCACG
>NZ_JABWQQ010000179.1:0-207 GCF_014268555.1 Pseudomonas sp. SWRI111
GGTGTCAGCAGACTTTGCGGCACTGCCAATATCCATGTGGGAGCGGGCTTGCTCGCGAAGGCAATCTGTCAGCCAGAGCAGTGTTGACTGACCCGGCGCTTTCGCGGGCAAGCCCGCTCCCACAGGTGGCTTTGGGTGTCAGCAGACTTTGCGGCACTGCCAATATCCATGTGGGAGCGGGCTTGCTCGCGAAGGCAATCTGTCAGC
>NZ_JABWQQ010000018.1:0-143802 GCF_014268555.1 Pseudomonas sp. SWRI111
TGTCGACATGGTAGGTGTCATTGCCCAGGCCGCCGGTCATGGTGTCGGCACCGAGGCCGCCGTCGAGGACGTTGTTGGCATTGTTACCGGTGAGGACGTTGTTCAGGTTGTTGCCGGTAGCATTAAGGCTGGCCGAACCGAGCAGCGTCAGGTTCTCCAGATTGGCGCCCAGGGTGTAGGAGACCGACGCCATGACGGTGTCGATTTCATTGGCCAGGGTGCTGGTCTCGACAATCACATCGTTGACGTTGTCGACATGGTAGGTGTCATTGCCCAGGCCGCCGGTCATGGTGTCAGCGCCGAGGCCGCCGTCGAGGATGTTGTTATCGGCGTTGCCGACGATAATATTGTTCAGTGCATTACCGATTACTGTAAACTCACCCTTTCCGGTCACCAGCACGTTTTCAACGTTTTGCAGATTGGCCTGACGCAGGTCGACCTCGTTTTGTGCCAGATTGGATGTGAAGGTAATGTTCAGAACATCGGAACCTTCATCAGCGTTCTCGACCAGCCGATCCAGTTCCCAGTAGTTGTCAATGTTGTAAATGTCATCCCCGGCACCGCCAATCAGGGTATCGATACCCAGCCCCCCGAACATGACGTTATTGCCGGCGTTGCCGGTCAGCACGTTGTTCTGGTTGTTGCCATACGCATTGATGTTAGCGGTGCCGGTGAGGGTGAGGTTTTCAACGTTGCTGCCCAACGTGTAGCTGATGGAGGTCAGCGCTGTATCGATACCATTGGTTTGCTGGTCGCTTTCGATAATGACGTCCAGAGCATTATCAATGATGTACGTATCGTCCCCTGCACCGCCGATCATCGTGTCGACGCCAACGCCGCCGTCGAGGACGTTGTTGCCGCTATTGCCGGTAAGGGTATTGTTCAGCGTGTTGCCAGTACCATTGATATTCGCCGAACCGAGCAGTGCCAGGTTTTCGAGGTTGGTGCCCAACGTGTAATTGATCGACGTCATCACGGTGTCGATTTCGTTGGCAGAGGTGTTTTGCTCAACGACGATGTCATCGACATTGTCGACGTAGTAGGTGTCGTTGCCCAATCCGCCTGTCAGGGTGTCTGCACCGGTACCACCATCGAGAATATTGTCGCCGATGTTACCGGTGAGCGTGTTGTTCAAGGCATTTCCGGTCAGGGCAAGTGCGCCGGTACCTGACAACAGACCGTCTTCGATATTAGCCGACAAGGTGTAGCTCACCGCCGCCTTGATCAGGTCGTGACCTTCATCTGCCAGTTCTACAACCGAGTCACCGATGTTGTCGACGATATAGATGTCATTACCGCTGCCACCACTCAACGTATCGCTGCCGGCACCACCGTCGAGCTGGTCATCGCCTGCGCCACCCTGCAGGGTATTGTTCGCCGTATTACCGACCATGATGTTGTCGAGGTCGTTGCCAATGACGGTGAAAGCCCCGGAACCCGTCAACAAAACGTTTTCAACATTGGCCAGACTGTTTTGAGACAGGTCGACAATACTCGTTTGTGCATTCGCGGTGAAGGCTATGTTCAGTACATCGGCGCCTTCGCCGACCTTTTCCACGAGCACTGCCAATTCTTCAAACTGGTCGACATTGTAAATGTCGTTGCCCGCGCCGCCGATCATGATATCCATACCGGCACCCCCAAAAAGGGTGTTATTGCCGGTGTTGCCGATCAGGACATTGTTGAGTTCATTGCCGCGGGCATTTGTGTTGTCGGTGCCGGTCAGCGTAAGGTTTTCAACGTTGGCGCTGAGTATGTAGCTGACAGAGGCATAAACGCTGTCGATCTCGGTCGTCAGAGTGCCGGTTTCGATGATCAAGTCTTGGCTGTTGTAGACCAGGTAGGTGTCGTTGCCCAGGCCTCCGATCATCGTGTCGACGCCCCAGACGCCATCAATGAGGTTGTTTCCGTTATTACCTACGAGCGTGTTGTCGAGCGTGTTACCGGTCAAGTTCAGGTCGGCCCATCCGGTAACGGCCAGATTTTCAAGGTTGTCACCCAAGGTATATGTGATCGATGAGACGACTGTGTCGATTCCCGCTCCTGCGATTTCGACGACAGTATCCCCAGCGTTATCCACGTAATAGGTGTCATCGCCGTTTCCGCCCTCCATCGCGTCCGCACCGGCCATACCCTGAAGGGTATTGTCCAGATCGTTGCCGATCAGTGTGTCGTTGAACGCAGACCCAATGGCATTTTCGATCTTGGCACCAATGGCAATCGCCAAGCCATCATTCACGGAGGTGTTGTTGTTCAGATCAGTAAACGCTTTGCCGATCTGACTGTAGCTACCCTCGTTCAGATTGATGGTGACAGCCGCAAGCTGGTTGCTGCCATCAATGATGTCGTTGCCTCCCGCGTCCCAGATCGTTTCGAAAATAGACTGATTGGCGCCCCATTTGTAAACCGTGTCGCCTGCCTGCCAGGACATGTTGGCGCCGTACAGACTCTGGATCGCAACGATGTCCAGCACCATCGGCGTTGTCGGTAGATAGGAATAGTTGTTGTTGTAACTCATCACCGTAAAATGCACATCATCCAGCGATGGATTCAGCAGAGTATTGTTGGTTGCACTTGTATCAAAAGGGTGCTTGAGTCCCAGCGCGTGGCCGATTTCATGAACGAATGTCAAGAAATCATACGTGCCGTTGACAGGGTTCGGATCGTTGGTTTGCATGCCCACCCAGACGTCGCCGGCGACGGGGAGGTTGTCAGGAAAGTAGGCCCAGGCGGCAGTCTGGTTGTCCATCAACCGGTAACCGCCAAAGCGCAGGTCGCCAACATTGGTGATGGTGTCGCTGGTCAGCGTGAAGGTGAGGTTGGCAACAGCACTCCATGTGCCCAGCGCATTAGTGATCGCCGTCTTTTGTGCAGTCGTCAGTTCATACAGAGCGTTATATTCATTTAACGGACTATAGTCAGTGGCAAAATACGACGTACCCGGCGCCATGAAGCTGTAGCTGAGCTTTGTTTCCCCGGCGAATGGCCAGTTTGGTCCCAACCAGTAATTACCGGCAATAAGGCTGTCGACAATAGCATTGCCGGTCAGAGTGGCGGGTAAGGCGAAGGTGTAGCTCAAAGGCGTTGGCATGGAGTATTTCCTGAGTGCGCTGCGATCCTTCCTGAATGCGACCGCTACAAAAAAAGGCGATTTTGCACCATTGATTGTAATTTGACATCATTTGGCCACCACTTTCTGATTGGTGGCGTCAGATTCCTGACTTAGCGCCATGTATCGGCTCTTGCAGTAGAATACTGAGCAAAATGTCACTGCCGTCCGTCGAGGATGCTTATGTCTACTCCGTCTCTTTCACTCATCCGTGAAACCTTCCCCGTCGGCCCTTTGCAGTGCAACTGCACCATCATCGGCGACCCCCTCAGCAAAAAAGCCATCGTCGTCGACCCGGGCGGCAACCCTGACCTGATCATGGCGCGCCTTGATGCCCATGGTCTGAAAGTCGTCAGCATCATCCACACCCACGCGCATCTCGATCACTTCCTCGCTTCCGGGCAAATGAAAGAAAAAACCGGCGCAACCCTGCATCTGCACAAGGAAGACCAGTTCCTCTGGGACAACCTCGAGATGCAATGCAAGATGTTTGGTGTGCCGTACACCCCGGTGCCAGCGCCGGACCGCTGGCTGAGCGACGATGAAGAACTGGCCTGCGGCTGCGGCGTGGCGCTGCACACGCCGGGGCATACACCGGGCTCCATGAGCTTTTGGTTTTCCGAGGCTAAGCTGTTGATAGCCGGCGACACGCTGTTTCGTCGCGGAGTAGGGCGCACGGATTTGTGGGGCGGCGATCAAGCCACCATTGTGCGTTCGATCAAGCAGCGGTTGTACACGCTGGACGAGGACGCAACCGTCGTGACCGGGCATGGTCCCGATACGCGTCTGGGTGATGAGATGCGCGAAAACCCGTTTGTGCGGGCTTAAAAATTTCGTCATGAGTGTCGCGCGGAATTTTTGCGCATTGTCATGATCCAACGCCCGCGCAGGTCCATTAGCCAAGTGGCCGCTGCACCATAGAATGCAAAAAACCAGGAGCTCTCCATGTTCACCACGCGTCGTTTGATTATTGTCGCTACTGCCGTGGCCTTGCTGTCCGGCTGCGCCTCGCCCAACCCGTATGACAATCAGGGTCAGGCCGACGGTGGCTCGCAAGGCATGAGCAAAACCGCCAAATACGGCGGCCTCGGTGCGCTGGCCGGTGCACTCGCCGGCGCCGCCATCGGCCACGACAACCGTGGCAAGGGCGCCCTGATCGGTGCGGCTGTCGTCGGTGCCTCCGCTGCCGGTTACGGCTATTACGCTGACCAGCAGGAAAAGAAACTGCGCGCGAGCATGGCCAACACCGGTGTTGAAGTGCAGCGTCAGGGCGATCAGATCAAGCTGATCATGCCGGGCAACATCACCTTCGCCACGGATTCGGCGAACATTGCCCCGAGCTTCTACCAGCCGCTGAACAACCTGGCCAACTCGCTGAAAGAGTTCAACCAGAACCAGATCGAAATCGTCGGCTACACCGACAGCACCGGCAGCCGCCAGCACAACATGGATCTGTCTCAGCGTCGGGCACAGAGCGTGGCGACCTACCTGACCTCGCAAGGCGTCAGCGGTGCCAACCTGTCGGCCCGTGGTGCCGGTCCGGATAATCCGATTGCCAGCAACGGTGACGTCAATGGCCGCGCGCAAAATCGTCGCGTCGAGGTCAACCTGAAGGCGATTCCGGGCCAGCAGTATGGTGGTCAACAGCAACAGCCGGGTACGGTTCAGCAGTATCCGTAAGCGATTGTCTGAATGAAGAAATGCCCGGTCCTGTGATCGGGCATTTTTTTATGTTGTCGCTGCCGGCGTCATCGCGAGCAGGCTCACTCCTACAGGGGAACGCATTTCAAACTGTAGGAGTGAGCCTGCTCGCGATGAGGGCCTGACATGCACCGAAGAACCAGGCACAAAAAAGCCCCCTGACGACACACTTGTCCGGGGGCTTTTTTATCAGCGAAGGCTGCTTACTTCTTCAAACCATAATGCTCATCGAGCATACCCGGTGAGTTCGGGCTCTTCGGTGCGTAGTCACGCGGCGGTTCCTGATCGCGCGGTGGCGTCAGGCGTTCGCGCGGTGCCTGCGCGGCGTCGGCGTGCAGGGCGGCGATGAGGCGCTGGCGGGTCTGCTCGTCCAGGGCCAGACGGTTGGCGCCCTCGGCGAGATGATCCTGCACTTCCTGATAACTCTGGGTCAGCTTCTTGACCAGCATCGCCGTGCTGTTGAAGTGGGTGACCACCTCGTTTTGATAACTGTCGAAACGCTCCTGGATATCATCCAGTTGACGCTGCGTACGGCTCGGTGCGGCGTTCGGCGCAACGCGCGCGATCAGGAATCCAATGGCGACACCCACAACCAGGGCAAGAGTCGGTAACAACCAAACTAAGAGCGAGTGTTCCACGAGTCCTTCCTCTATAAACGGCTTTGCTTTACGTTAACGGCTCGAACCTGCGCTGTATACCGCGATTCACTCGCAATAGATTGGCACAGACAATTTGCTAGACGAGTCGACCCGATTCGAGGTCACGGAGTTCCTCCCTTGCTGATGCGTGAAACCCCTGTAGTAATTGACGGCCCAGTCGGGCAAATCGAGGCTTTGTACCTGGAGACTGAGCAGCCACGCGGCATCGCGCTGATCTGCCATCCGAACCCGGTGCAAGGCGGCACCATGCTCAACAAGGTCGTCTCGACCCTGCAGCGCACCGCGCGCGACGCAGGACTGATCACCTTGCGCTTCAACTATCGCGGCGTCGGCGCCAGCCAAGGCACGCACGACATGGGCAGTGGTGAAGTCGATGACGCCCAGGCCGCCGCTGCCTGGCTGCGGGAAAAACACCCCGACTTGCCGCTGACCCTGTTCGGTTTCTCCTTCGGCGGATTTGTTGCAGCAAGTCTCGGCGGCCGTCTCGAAGCGCAAGGCGTGCAGCTTGAGCACTTGTTCATGGTCGCCCCGGCGGTGATGCGTCTGGGCGAGCAGGATCAACTGCCGCTACGAGGCAAGCTGACGGTGATCCAGCCAGAAACCGACGAAGTCATCGATCCGCAGTTGGTCTATGACTGGTCGGAAAAACTCCAGCGCCCCCATGAGCTGCTGAAAGTGGCAGAATGCGGACACTTTTTTCACGGCAAGCTGACTGATCTCAAGGATCTTCTGCTGCCGCGTCTCTCGAATTGATTGCAGTCTGACAAGCGATTACCCATGACCAACCGTACCCGCATTCTCACCGGCATCACTACCACTGGCACGCCGCATTTGGGCAACTACGCCGGCGCCATCCGCCCGGCGATTCTCGCCAGCCGCGACAGCAATGCCGACTCGTTCTACTTCCTGGCCGACTACCACGCCCTGATCAAATGCGATGACCCGCTGCGCATCCAGCGCTCGCGTCTGGAAATCGCCGCGACCTGGCTGGCCGGTGGCCTCGATGTCGATCGCGTGACCTTCTACCGCCAGTCGGATATCCCGGAAATCCCCGAGTTGACCTGGCTGCTGACCTGCGTTGCTGCCAAGGGCCTGCTCAACCGTGCGCACGCCTACAAGGCGTCGGTGGACAAGAACGTTGAAACCGGTGAAGACCCGGATGCCGGTATCACCATGGGCCTCTACAGCTACCCGGTGCTGATGGCGGCGGACATCCTGATGTTCAACGCGCACAAGGTGCCGGTTGGTCGTGATCAGATTCAGCACGTCGAGATGGCGCGTGACATTGGCCAGCGCTTCAACCATCTGTTCGGCCAGGGCAAGGAGTTCTTCACCATGCCCGAAGCGCTGATCGAGGAAAGCGTGGCGACCTTGCCGGGCCTTGACGGTCGCAAGATGTCCAAGAGCTACGACAACACCATCCCGTTGTTCTCCAGTGCCAAGGAAATGAAGGACGCGATCTCGCGGATCGTCACCGATTCCAAGGCCCCGGGCGAAGCGAAAGATCCGGACAACTCGCACCTGTTCACTCTGTTCCAGGCCTTCGCCACTGCGGCGCAGTCCGACGAGTTCCGCAGCGAACTGCTCGGCGGTCTGGGCTGGGGCGAGGCAAAGAATCGCCTGTTCCAGTTGCTCGATCACCAATTGGGCGAGGCTCGCGAGAAGTATCACCAGTTGATCGAGCGTCCGGCGGATCTGGAAGATATCCTGCAACACGGTGCGAAAAAGGCCCGCGCCGTGGCGACGCCATTTCTCAACGAACTGCGCGAAGCCGTTGGCCTGCGTTCTTTCGTCAATCAGGTGCAGGTCGCCGCGACCACCAAAAAGAAAGCCGCGAAAGCCGCACGTTTCGTCAGCTTCCGTGAAGACGATGGCAGCTTCCGTTTCCGTCTGCTGGCGGCCGATGGCGAGCAACTGCTGCTGTCGCGCAACTTCGCCGACGGTAAAACTGCCGGGCAGGCGACCAAGCAACTGCAATCTGGGCAACCTTTGGACGTACGCAGCGCAGGCCTGAATTTCAGTGTCTGGCTGGAAGGCGAGTGCATCGGCGACAGCCCGGTTTTTGCCGACGCTGACGCGCGTGACGCCGCCATCGAGGCGCTGCGCATCGCCCTGACCCCGGCTCAGGACTAAACGGCGGCACGACCCGACCAAGGGCCGATTGCCATTCCCACAGGCCGTCGCTACAGTGACGGCCCGTTTTTGTTGCCTTGCTAACGAATTATGACGCCCCTAGAACGATATCAAGCTGATCTGAAACGCCCGGATTTCTTCCATGACGCCGCGCAGGAAACTGCGGTGCGTCACTTGCAGCGTCTGTACGACGACTTGATCGCCGCCGACCAGAACAAGCCGGGCCTGCTGAGCAAGCTGTTCGGCAAAAAAGATCAGGCGCCGGTCAAGGGCCTGTATTTCTGGGGCGGCGTCGGTCGCGGCAAGACTTACCTGGTCGACACCTTCTTCGAAGCGCTGCCGTTCAAGGAAAAGACCCGCACCCACTTCCACCGCTTCATGAAGCGTGTGCACGAAGAAATGAAAACCCTCGGCGGCGAGAAAAACCCGCTGACCATCATCGCCAAGCGTTTTGCCGCCGAGTCGCGGGTGATCTGCTTCGATGAATTCTTCGTCTCCGATATCACCGACGCGATGATCCTCGGCACGCTGATGGAAGAGCTGTTCAAGAACGGCGTGACCCTCGTCGCGACCTCGAACATCGTTCCGGACGGCTTGTACAAGGATGGCCTGCAACGCGCGCGGTTCCTGCCGGCCATCGCGCTGATCAAGCAGAACACCGAGATCGTCAACGTCGACAGCGGCGTCGACTACCGTTTGCGTCACCTCGAGCAAGCGGAGCTGTTCCACTATCCGCTCGACGAAGCCGCTCACGAAAGCCTGCGCAAGAGCTTCCGCGCGCTGACGCCGGAGTGCACCGCTGCCGTCGAGAATGACGTGCTGATCATCGAAAACCGCGAAATTCGCGCGTTGCGCACCTGCGATGACGTGGCCTGGTTCGACTTCCGCGAATTGTGCGACGGTCCACGCAGCCAGAACGACTACATCGAGCTGGGCAAGATCTTCCACGCCGTGCTGCTCAGCGGCGTCGAGCAGATGAGCGTCACCACCGACGACATCGCCCGTCGCTTCATCAACATGGTCGACGAGTTCTACGATCGCAACGTCAAGCTGATCATTTCTGCTGAAGTCGAGCTGAAGGATCTGTACACCGGCGGACGCCTGACGTTCGAGTTTCAGCGCACGCTGAGTCGGTTGCTGGAGATGCAATCCCACGAGTTTCTGTCTCGGGCGCACAAGCCTTAAGCGGAGTTTCGGCAAAGAAAAAGGGCCTGCGATTGCAGGCCCTTTTTTATATTTTGAATTCACCTCAAAACCCTGTGGGAGCGAGCTTGCTCGCGAAAGCGGTGTGTCATTCAGTGTTGAATTCGACTGATGCACTGCCTTCGCGAGCAAGCCCGCTCCCACAGGGGATCTCTGTGTAGTTCGAAACTAGGCAGCCTGCTGAAACTGCTGCCGATACTGGTTCGGCGACAGTTCAGTGTGCTGGCGGAACAGCCGCGCAAAGAAGCTCGCATCGTCGTAACCGACTTCATAACTGATGGTCTTGATGCTCTTGCGCGTGCCGGACAACAATCCCTTGGCCGTCTCGATGCGCAGTCGTTGCAGGTAGTGCAGCGGCTTGTCGCCGGTGGCGGTCTGGAAGCGGCGCATGAAGTTGCGGATGCTCATGCCATGCTCGCGGGCGACGTCTTCAAAGCGGAACTTGTCGGCGAAATGCTCTTCGAGCCAGTGCTGGATCTGCAGGATGATCACGTCCTGGTGCAGCTTCTGCCCGCCGAAACCGATGCGGCCCGGCGAATAGCTGCGCTGCACTTCGTAAAGGATGTCGCGGGCCACGGCTTGCGCCACGTTCGAGCCGCAGAAGCGTTCGATCAGATAAATGTACAGGTCGCAGGCCGAGGTGGTGCCGCCCGCGCAGTAGAGATTGTCGGCATCGGTGAGGTGCTTGTCCTGATTCAGGTACACCTTGGGGAAGCGTTCGGCGAAGGCGTTGAAGAAGCGCCAGTAGGTGGTGGCTTCCTTACCGTTGAGCAACCCGGCCTCGGCCAGCCAGAACACTCCAGTCGCTTCTCCGCATAGCACCGCGCCGCGCGCGTGTTGTTCGCGCAGCCACGGCAGGACTTGGGGGTAACGGGCGCACAGCGTATCGAAATCGTCCCAGAACGCCGGGAGGATGATCACATCGGCGTTTTCCAGGCCGCCATCGACCGGCATGATCACATCGCTGAAGCTCTTCACCGGTTTGCCATCGGGACTGACCAGGCGCGTTTCGAATGCCGGTGTCAGGCCATGGCCCAGTTGCTTGCCATAACGCAGGCTGGCCACATGGAAGAAATCCTTGGCTTGCATGAGGGTGTAAGCGAATACCCGGTCAATGGCCAGGATGCTGACGCGCCGTAGGGGCGGGGAGACTTGCTTGGACATAATTCAACTTTTTGTTTTGTTTTTATAAGGGAAAGTGGTCACCAGACGGCTGGATCGTCTTATTTTTTGTCGGATGTGTCCAGTGTCCTGTAGCACAAGCCAGGCTTAGTCTCTGAAGGTCGTATTCCTTCAACAAGAAAGACAGGTGCCGCATGATCCCCAGAACCTTGTTCAGCCCCGAGCACGAATTGTTTCGCGACAGCGTACGAACATTCCTCGAAAAAGAGGCGGTGCCGTTCCACGGGCAATGGGAAAAGCAGGGGCATATCGATCGCCAGCTCTGGAACAAGGCGGGGGAGGCGGGGATGCTCTGCTCGCATCTGCCGGAGGAGTACGGCGGGCTGGGCGCCGATTTCCTGTACAGCACCGTGGTGATTGAAGAGGTCGGTCGCCTGGGCTTGACCGGTATCGGTTTTTCGCTGCACTCGGATATCGTCGCGCCGTACATCCTGCATTACGGCAGCGAGGCGCTGAAGCACAAATACCTGCCGAAACTGGTTTCCGGGGAGATGGTCACCGCCATTGCCATGACCGAGCCGGGCGCCGGATCCGACTTGCAAGGGGTGAAAACCACGGCGGTGCTGGACGGTGACGAGTACGTGATCAACGGTTCGAAAACCTTTATCACCAACGGCTTTCTCGCCGATCTGGTGATCGTGGTGGCCAAGACCGACCCGAAGGCCGGCGCCAAGGGCACTAGCCTGTTTCTGGTGGAGGCGAATACGCCCGGCTTCGAGAAGGGCAAACGCCTGGAGAAAGTCGGAATGAAGGCGCAGGACACGTCGGAATTGTTCTTTCAGGACGTGCGCGTGCCGAAGGAAAACCTGTTGGGGCAGGCGGGAGCCGGGTTTGCCTACCTGATGCAGGAATTACCACAAGAGCGCCTGACGGTGGCCATCGGCGGGTTGGCCTCGGCGGAAGCGGCGTTGCAATGGACGCTGGATTACACCCGTGATCGCAAGGCGTTCGGCAAGGCGATTGCCGACTTTCAGAACACCCGATTCAAATTGGCCGAGATGGCTACAGAGATTCAGATCGGCCGGGTCTTTGTTGATCGCTGCCTGGAACTGCATCTGCAAGGCAAACTCGACGTGCCGACGGCGGCGATGGCCAAATATTGGGGTACAGACCTGCAATGCAAAGTGCTCGACGAATGCGTGCAACTGCATGGCGGCTACGGCTTCATGTGGGAATACCCGGTGGCCCGGGCGTGGGCGGATGCACGGGTGCAGCGGATTTATGCCGGGACCAATGAAATCATGAAAGAGATCATTGCGCGTTCGCTTTAATTTGGGGGGACTATCAGACCGCTATCGCGAGCAGGCTCACTCCTACAGGGGAACGCATTCCAAATGTAGGAGTGAGCCTGCTCGCGATCGGTTTTATGGATCAATCAGGGGGCAGGATTCGGATGATCCTTGTGAATCGCCTCGATCCCGGCCAGCACTTCATCGGAAAGCTTCAGATCAAAACTGGCAATGTTGCTGTCCAGTTGCGCAAGCGTTGTCGCGCCAATGATGTTGCTGGTCACGAACGGTTGCTGCGTAACAAACGCCAGAGCCATTTGCGCCGGATCCAGGCCGTGTTCACGGGCCAGCGCGACATAACGGCTGCATGCCGCTTCCGATTGCGCGTTGAAATAGCGGCTGAAGCGGCTGTAGAGGCTCAGGCGGCCTTTCGGTGGGCGGGCTCCGCCTTCGTACTTGCCCGACAGGAAGCCGAACGCCAGTGGTGAATAGGCGAGCAGGCCGCATTGTTCACGGATGGCGATTTCCGCCAGTCCGATTTCAAAGCTGCGGTTGAGCAGGTTGTACGGGTTCTGGATCGACACCGCCCGGGGCCAGCCGCGGGCTTCAGCCAGGGCGAGAAAACGCATGGTGCCCCATGGCGTCTCGTTGGACAGACCGATATGGCGGATTTTGCCGGCCTTCACTTGTTCGTCGAGGGCTTCGAGGGTGTCTTCGAGCGGGGTGAGGTTGGCTTCGACCTTGTGCTTGTAGCCCAGCTGTCCGAAAAAATTGGTGCTGCGCTCCGGCCAGTGCAACTGGTACAGGTCGATGTAATCGGTCTGCAGGCGCTTGAGGCTGGCGTCCAGCGCTTCGGTGATGTGCTGGCGGTTGTGGCGCAGGTTCTTGTCGCGGATGTAGTCGATGGTGTTGCCGGGACCGGCGATCTTGCTGGCGAGAATCCAGTCGGCACGGTCGCCGCGGCTTTTGAAGTAATTGCCGATATAACGCTCGGTGGTGGCGTAGGTTTCGGCTTTTGGTGGCACCGGGTACATCTCGGCGGTGTCGAGGAAATTGATCCCGGCCTCTTTGGCCCTTTCGATCTGGGCGAAGGCTTCAGCTTCAGTGTTTTGCTCGCCCCAGGTCATGGTGCCGAGGCAGATTGCACTCACGTTCAGGTCGGTACGGCCTAGCTGGCGATAGTCCATCGGGTGCTCCTTGGGCAAAACAATCATAAAAGCAGGTTGAAAAATTTTTCGCAATCTGCATAATTGCCGACCTCTTTCTGCAGTGGAAGTGATGCGCCGCCGCCGAAGAATCTTGCCGTTGAACGGACGCGCCGACCCGAGCCCCCGAAAGCGTCTGTATCCGGCTGCCTTTGACTTGTCAAAGTACGCACTATTCAGTAAGATCCGCCGTCTAATTTACAGGCGGCCCCTGAGGCTATAAAGAATGAAAACTTTTACTGCTAAACCGGAAACAGTAAAGCGCGACTGGTTTGTCGTCGACGCTGCTGGTCAGACCCTGGGTCGTCTGGCCACCGAAATCGCGAGCCGTCTGCGTGGCAAGCACAAGCCTGAGTACACTCCTCACGTTGACACCGGCGACTACATCGTCGTCATCAACGCCGAGCAGATCCGTGTTACCGGCGCTAAAACCACTGACAAAATGTACTACTCCCACTCCGGTTTCCCGGGCGGCATCAAGTCGATCAACTTTGAAAAGCTGATCGCCAAAGCCCCTGAGCGCGTGATCGAGACCGCGGTTAAAGGCATGCTGCCTAAAAACCCGCTGGGTCGCGACATGTACCGTAAGCTGAAAGTCTATGCGGGCGCTGCACACCCTCATACTGCTCAGCAGCCCCAAGAACTGAAGTTTTAACGGAATAGTACATTATGTCGGCGACTCAAAATTACGGCACTGGCCGTCGCAAGACCGCAACCGCACGCGTTTTCCTGCGTCCGGGTACTGGTAACATCTCCATCAACAACCGTTCGCTGGATAACTTCTTCGGCCGCGAAACTGCCCGCATGGTAGTTCGTCAGCCGCTGGAGCTGACCGAGACTGTCGAGAAATTCGACATCTACGTCACCGTGATCGGCGGTGGTGTAAGTGGTCAGGCTGGCGCAATCCGCCACGGCATCACTCGCGCTCTGATGGACTACGACGAAACCCTGCGTAGCGCTCTGCGCAAAGCTGGCTTCGTTACCCGCGACGCCCGTGAAGTTGAACGTAAGAAAGTGGGTCTGCGTAAAGCGCGTAAGCGTCCGCAGTACTCGAAGCGTTAATTCCGCTTCCACGTTCAAAAAAGAACGCCCGATTCCTCACGGAAGCGGGCGTTTTTTTATGCCTGCGATTTATCAAAGAATTGCGTTGTGACAACTTGCCACATCCGTAGACCCCCTATACTCCAAGGCTTGAGGGGGTTAGCCCCGGGTAATTAACCTTGTCAGAATTGGGGGTTTTCATTACCATTCGGGCAAAATTTTTATAAGTAACATTTGATTTATTTAGTAGACGCCTGATTTAACAGGCCAAAAAGCTGATGGGAGAGGACTGAATGAGCAATGACGGCGTGAATGCAGGCCGGCGTCGCTTCTTGGTAGCAGCCACATCCGTGGTGGGTGCTGCAGGAGCGGTGGGGGCTGCGGTCCCGTTCGTGGGGTCATGGTTTCCCAGTGCCAAGGCGAAAGCCGCCGGTGCACCGGTGAAAGTGAATGTCAGCAAAATCGAGCCAGGACAGCAGATGATTGCTGAATGGCGCGGCCAGCCGGTGTTCATTGTCCGCCGTACCGAGGAAATCCTGGGGAATCTCAAGAAGATCGAAGGCCAGCTCTCCGATCCGACTTCCAAAAACTCCACGCAACCCACCTATGTCGACCCTGAAGTGCGCTCGATCAAGCCGGAAATTCTGCTGCTGATCGGGATCTGCACGCACCTGGGTTGCTCACCGACCTTCCGTCCCGAAGTGGCACCTGCGGATCTGGGCAAAGACTGGGTAGGCGGGTATTTCTGCCCGTGCCACGGTTCCCATTACGATCTGGCTGGCCGCGTCTACAAGTCGCAACCTGCGCCTTTGAACCTGCCAGTTCCCCCGCATTCCTATGAGACCGATGACCTGATTGTCATCGGCGTCGATACGGAGAAAGCGTGATGAGCAAGTTCATGGATTGGGTTGATGCGCGCTTTCCCGCGACCAAAATGTGGGAAGACCATCTCAGCAAATATTACGCGCCAAAAAACTTCAACTTCTTCTACTTCTTTGGTTCCCTGGCGCTGCTGGTGCTGGTCAACCAGATCGTCACCGGTGTCTGGCTGACGATGAGCTACACGCCGTCGGCAGAAGAAGCCTTCGCTTCCGTCGAATACATCATGCGCGACGTCGAGTACGGTTCGATCCTGCGGCTGCTGCACTCGACCGGCGCCTCGGCGTTCTTCATCGTGGTCTATCTGCACATGTTCCGTGGCCTGCTTTACGGTTCGTACCAGAAGCCGCGTGAGCTGGTCTGGGTGTTCGGCATGCTGATTTATCTGGCTCTGATGGCCGAAGCGTTCATGGGTTACCTGCTGCCGTGGGGGCAAATGTCCTACTGGGGCGCGCAGGTGATCATCTCGCTGTTCGGCGCGATTCCGCTGATCGGCGATGACCTGACCCAGTGGATTCGTGGTGACTACCTGATCTCCGGAATCACCCTGAACCGCTTCTTTGCCTTGCACGTCGTGGCGCTGCCGATCGTGATTCTCGGACTGGTGGTGTTGCACATTCTGGCGCTGCACGAAGTGGGTTCGAACAACCCTGACGGCGTCGACATCAAGAAGCACAAGGACGAAAACGGCATCCCGCTGGACGGCATCGCCTTCCACCCGTACTACACGGTGAAAGACATTGTCGGCGTCGTGGTGTTCCTGTTCATCTTCTGCTTCATTGTGTTCTTCTTCCCGGAAATGGGTGGCTATTTCCTCGAAAAACCCAACTTTGAGCCGGCTAACCCGTTCAAGACGCCTGAGCATATCGCCCCGGTCTGGTACTTCACACCGTTCTACGCAATCCTGCGCGCGGTGCCGGACAAGCTCCTTGGCGTGATCGCCATGGGCGCGGCGATTGCCGTGCTGTTTGTGCTGCCTTGGCTGGATCGCAGTCCGGTCAAGTCGATGCGCTACAAAGGCTGGCTGAGCAAAATCTGGCTGGTGGTGTTCTGCATTTCGTTCGTGATCCTCGGCGTTCTGGGTGTGCTCGCCCCGACACCGGGCCGCACGCTGCTGTCGCAGGTCTGCACCTTCCTGTACTTCGCCTACTTCATTCTGATGCCGTTCTACACCCGGCTCGAGAAGACCAAACCGGTTCCGGAAAGGGTGACTGGCTGATGAAAAAGTTATTTTTTGCTCTGATTTTTGCTGCGCTGCCTGCCCTCGCTTTTGCTGCCGGGGGCCACGGTCCGGAATTGGAAAGTGTCGACATCGACGTCTCCGACAAAGCCGCCTTGCAGGATGGTGCGCGGACCTTTGCCAACTATTGCATGGGGTGCCACAGCGCCAAGTTCCAGCGTTACGAGCGAGTCGCCGATGACCTCGGCATCCCGCACGAGTTGATGCTGGAGAAGCTGGTATTCACGGGCGCCAAGATCGGCGATCACATGAACATCGGCATGCAGCCGAACGACGCCAAGACCTGGTTCGGTGCGGCGCCGCCGGACCTGACTCTGGTGGCTCGCGTGCGTGGCACTGACTGGTTGTACGGTTACCTGAAGTCGTTCTACGAAGACCCGGCACGTCCGTGGGGCGTGAACAACAAGGTCTTCCCGAACGTCGGCATGCCTAACGTGCTGGTCGGCCTGCAGGGTCGTCAGGTCATCGGTTGCAAACAGGTGCAGATCGTTGAGGACGGCAAGAAGCAATATGATCCGCTGACCGGCACGCCGCTGACCCATGAAGCGTGCGATCAGTTGACCATCGTGCCGAAATCCGGTGCTCTGAACGAAGAGCAGTTCGATGAGAAGGTCAAGAATCTGGTAACCTTCCTGGCTTACTCGGCTAACCCGGTTAAGCTGCAACATCAGCGCATCGGTACTTATGTCTTGCTGTACCTGGCGTTCTTCTTTGTGTTCGCCTACCTGCTCAAGCGTGAATACTGGAAAGACGTGCACTGATACGCTTCAAGCATTGCTGTTAATCGCGCGCGCCCAAGGGCGCCTCCGCTAAAGCAGGGTCTGCTCAGTCAGACCCCGCGGGAGGTGCCCTCTGGGCGCGCGCGTTTTTCCGGTTCCGACAATTTCAACAAGCGAGGAGGATCGCCATGGGCGTGACCAATCGGTTGGCCTGTTACTCCGACCCCGCCGACCACTATTCCCACCGAGTGCGCATCGTGCTTGCAGAGAAGGGTGTCAGCGCAGAGATCATTTATGTGGAAGCTGGTCGTCAGCCGCCTAAACTGATTGAAGTGAACCCTTACGGCAGTCTGCCCACGCTGGTCGATCGTGACCTGGCGTTGTGGGAGTCGACCGTGGTGATGGAATATCTGGATGAGCGTTACCCGCACCCGCCGCTGTTGCCGGTTTATCCGGTGGCGCGTGCCAATAGCCGTCTGCTGATTCACAGGATTCAGCGTGACTGGTGCGGGCTGGTGGATCTGATTCTGGATCCTAAAAGCAAAGAGGCCGCGCGGGTCGTGGCACGCAAGGAATTGCGCGAAAGCCTGACGGGCGTTTCGCCGCTGTTTGCCGACAAACCGTTCTTCCTCAGTGAGGAACAAAGTCTGGTGGATTGCTGCCTATTACCCATACTCTGGCGTTTGCCGATTATGGGTATTGAACTGCCGCGGCCGGCCAAGCCGCTGCTTGATTATATGGAGCGCCAGTTTGCGCGTGAGGCATTCCAGGCGAGTCTGTCTGGTGTCGAACGCGATATGCGCTAAGGCTTAAGGAGCCGCTATGAACTCCAGTCGACCTTATCTGGTCCGCGCGCTCTACGAGTGGATTGTGGATAACGATTGCACCCCGCACATGCTGGTCAATGCCGAGTACCCGGCAGTGCAGGTGCCGCAGGGTTTCGCCAGCGACGGGCAGATTGTCCTGAACATCTCGCCCAGTGCCGTGCGTCATCTGCACATGGACAACGACGTGGTGACCTTTGAAGGTCGCTTCGGTGGTGTCCCGCACAGCCTGTACGTGCCGATCAGCGCGATCCTGGGTATCTACGCCCGGGAGAATGGTCAGGGCATGGTGTTTGATCTTGAGTCGCCGCTGGACGACGAGGAAGAGATCGATCCGGACGATCTGCCGCCACCCGACAGCGAGCCACCGCGGCCAAGCGGCCGGCCAAGCCTGAAGGTTGTGAAGTAATAAAAAAGGCGATCCGAATGGATCGCCTTTTTTATTACGTAGGAGCTGACGAGTGCACAGCTCCTACGCAATCAGGTCAGTCGATGTACTCGAACAGCTTCACGATCTTCTGCACGCCGGAAACACCCTGAACCAGATTGGTCGCCTGGGCGGCTTCCTGTTTGGTCAGCAGGCCCAGCAGGTAGACGATGCCGTTTTCGGTAATGACTTTGATGCGCGAGCCAGGAATGCTCGCGTCGGTGAGCATCTGCGTCTTGATCTTGGTGGTCAGCCACGCGTCGTTCTGGCGGGCCAGCAAGGAGGATGGTTGCAGCACTTGCAGCTCGTTGTGCACCTTCTTTACGCGCTGGACGTTGGCGGCAGCCTGTTCCGCCTTGGCCTTGAGGTCTTCGCGCGGGGTCTGGCCGGCCAGCAGCACGACGCCGTTGAAACTGGTGACGACAATGTGCGAATCGTTATCCAGGGCCGGATCGGCCTTCGCCACGTTCACACCGACTTTGGTTTCGATCAACGAATCGTCGATCTTGCTGCCGAAGGTGCGCGTGCCGCGGTCGTCTTCGATCGGCGCTTCACGGCTGGCGTTCACCACCGAGGTGCAGCCGCTGATGCCGAGGCACAGGGTCAAGGCCAGAAGGCCAAGGCGATTAGGGGTCATTCTTCACTCCCGAACAGTTGGCTGTCGATCAGATCGCAGAGGCAATGGATCGCCAGCAAGTGGACTTCTTGAATACGTGCAGTGACATTGGCCGGTACGCGAATCTCGACGTCCTCGGGCAACAGCAGCGACGCCATGCCGCCGCCATCGCGTCCGGTCAAAGCTACGACAATCATTTCGCGATCATGTGCGGCCTGGATCGCTTGAATAATGTTCGCCGAGTTGCCGCTGGTCGAAATCGCCAGCAGGACATCGCCCGGCTGACCCAGTGCGCGAATCTGTTTGGAGAACACTTCGTTGTAGCTGTAGTCGTTGGCGATCGAGGTGATCGTCGAGGTGTCGGTGGTCAGGGCAATCGCCGGCAGGCTCGGGCGTTCGCGCTCGAAGCGGTTCAGCAGCTCCGAAGAAAAGTGCTGGGCGTCGCCGGCGGAGCCACCGTTGCCGCACGAAAGCATTTTGCCTTCGTTGAGCAGGGCGTTGACCATGATCTGGCTGGCTTGCTCGATGTGCGGTGCAAGTACGTCCATCGCCTGTTGCTTGGTGTCGATACTGGCCTGGAAAAGCTGGCGAATTCGGGATTGCATGTCCATCTGTGTGACCTTAAGTAGCGCGGCTGTCCGGCACATGAATGTGCAGCCCGCAAAGCAAAGAGCAAAATTTATCGGTGGGATTGTCCGGGACGCAGCGCAGACGATCAACTGTCGAAAGCATTCTGCAGCCAGTTCAACTGATCCGGATGGCTGTCGATGGCCACCACGTCGAAGCGGCAGGGGGCGTTGGCCCAACGCGTCTCGCGCTGAAGAAAATACTGCGCAGCGAGAATCAGCTTCTGCTGCTTGCGCCCATCGATGCTAGCGAGCGCGCCACCCCATTGGGTGTCTTTCCTGTAACGAACTTCAACGAATACTACTGTATCGCCATCAAGCATGACCAGATCAAGCTCGCCGCGTTTGCATAACCAGTTCTGCGCCAGCAGGCGCAGACCGTGTTGTTGCAGATGCTCGAGCGCCTGGCGCTCGGCATCCTTGCCGCTTTGCGAGCGTGACCTGTCGGGCATCAGCGTGGGGTGTCCGGCAGGCGCTGAACCTGGCCGCTGACGAACTGCGCCCAAGGCAACTGACGCACAACACGCTGGGTCTGGGTCATGCCGAGGCTGCCCGACTGACCTTCGATGCGGCTGTCCGGCAGGGCTTTGAGCTGGCCCAGGCGCGGTGCCAGGCGATACGCATCGGCGCCCATCGCATACAGGCGGCCGAGACTGCCGGCAGCCTGTGGCCATTGCGCGACGACTTGCTGGCGCAGCGGGTCGCTGGTTTCAAGCAACCATGGGGTTTCGCAGAAGCGAATGCCGGTCATGTCGTTGTACTGGTTAACGTCGCCACTGGCGCTGTACACATGGGAGGTCGCATAGACCGGAACGTCACCTGCGTACTGGAAGTTCAGGGTTGGCTTGATCTGCTGGGCCTGTTGCGGCGTCGCGGCAAGGAAGATGAACTCGATGTCCTGGCGACGCGAAGGCTGCGCGGCAACGTTGGTGCCGGCGGCATTCTGCAGGCTCTTGGCGCGGGCTTCGCTCTGGCGCAGCTGGAACATGTCGGCGATCTGCTGGGCCAGTTGCACTGGCTGATCGACACGTTCGGTGGCAACGATGCTGCCACCATTGGCTTGCCAGTCCTGGCTGAACGCACGCAATACGCGGTCGCCCCATTCGCCTTTCGGCACCATGATCGCGGCGCGGTGCAGGCCGTCGGCGCGGGCGCGGCGCGAGACTTCGCGGGCTTCGTCCTCCGCGGCAAGACCGAACTGGAACAGTTGCGCAGGGCCCTGATCGCCTTCGCTGTAGTTCAGCGCAAGGGTGGTGATCGGCAGTTGCGGACGGGTGCTCAGTTGTTTGACCAGAGGTTTTTCCAGCGGACCGACCACCAGTTGCACACCGTCAGCCTGGGCCTTGCGGTAGAACTCATCCATCGAAGTCAGTTTCGAGCTGTCATAGAACTCGATGGCAGGCGGCTTTTGTCCGGCCTGTTGCGCCTGATAGTGCGCGGCCATGAAACCTTCGCGCAGCGCTTTGCCGACAGCGGCCAGTTGGCCGTCCTGCGGCAGCAGCAGGGCGATTTTGCTCAGCGGCTGGCTGGCCAGCTCCTTGAGTTTGGTCAGCGGCAGCGGCAGATTGATTGCGGCCGGGTGCTTTGGATTCTGTGCGCGCCAGGTGTCGATTGCGGCTTGCTGCTGTTCCAGCGTGCCGGCAGTTTTCACCGCTTGCGCCAGCGCCATCCAGCCACCGAGGTCATCGGTCGCGTTCGGTTGCAGTTGATCGGTCGGCAGTGAAGCGATCAGGGTCCAGATCGCTTCGTGGTTCTTGCTTGCGGCTTCGCCTTCGAGCATTGGCGCGATGAACACTCGCTCGCGTGCGGCGGCCAGGGTCTGGCCGTCGGCTTCCAGGGCGCGGGCACGAACGGTGCCGGTGCGCACTTGTTGCTCTTCAGGCATCTCGCCCAATTGTTGCAGGCTTGGATGGCTCAGGGCGGTCAGCGCGGCTTTCGGCTGGTTGCGCGTCATCGCCAGTTCGGCGGACAGTGTGTTGGCGAAAATCTGCTGGCCGGGCTTGAGTTGCTCCATCGGCACTTGTTGCAGGATTTGCGCGGACTGCCCGGCGTTGCCCTGGCGATAAGCCAGGTCTGCCGCGCTCAGGCGCAACAGGGCGGCTTTTTCCGGGGTTTTCGCCTGGCCAGCCTGTTCGAGCAGCTGCTCGATGCTGGCGTCCGGGGTCCGTGGAAGTTCGCCAAGGCTGGAGGAAGGGGAGCTGGCACACGCCGCCAACAAGGCAGCGAGGCAGAGGGCAGTGAACAGCCGCAGGCAAGCGATCATGTAAGTGTTCCTGATACTCGATCAAATTAGCGTGGAATTGTACCCAAGCACTGGCCGGGGCGCGATGTTACTGGCGTGAATCGATCAATTTAGCTGGCGCAAAGGGTGTCGCGCCGCACAACGGTGTGAAAAACCCGGGGCGGGTGAAGCGCATCGCAAGCTGCGTGACGCGCTACAATGGCCGCTTTTACCGATCACGAGGTGTGCGCTTTGACTGCTCCAGGTTCCCTGAATTCCGCTGCTGGCTCGCTTTATGTGGTGGCGACGCCCATCGGCAACCTGGACGACATCAGCGCCCGGGCCCTGAAAATCCTTCGTGAGGTGGCGCTGATTGCGGCCGAGGACACGCGTCACTCGGCGCGGCTGATGCAGCATTTCGGGATTTCCACGCCGCTGGCGGCTTGCCACGAACATAACGAACGAGATGAAGGTAGCCGTTTTATCACCCGTTTGCTGGCGGGCGACAACGTCGCGCTGATTTCCGATGCCGGTACGCCGCTGATTTCCGATCCGGGTTATCACCTGGTGCGTCAGGCCCGTGCTGCCGGAATCAATGTGGTGCCGGTACCGGGTGCTTGTGCCCTGATCGCTGCACTGTCGGCGGCGGGGCTGCCGTCGGACCGTTTCATCTTTGAAGGTTTTCTGCCGGCCAAGTCGGTCGGGCGCAAGGCTCGACTCGAGGCAGTAAAAGAAGAACCGCGCACGCTGATTTTTTATGAGGCCCCGCACCGCATTCTCGAATGTTTGCAGGACATGGAAGCAGTGTTCGGTGGCGAGCGCCACGCGTTGCTGGCCCGAGAGATCACCAAAACCTTCGAAACGCTTAAAGGCCTGCCGCTGTCGCAGTTGCGTGAATTTGTCGAATCCGACAGCAATCAGCAGCGCGGCGAATGCGTGGTGCTGGTGGCTGGCTGGACCGCCCCGGAGTCTGAAGACGCGGTCAGCAGCGAGGCGATGCGCATTCTTGACCTGTTGCTTGAAGAAATGCCACTCAAGCGCGCCGCCGCGTTGGCCGCGCAGATCACCGGTGAGCGCAAAAACGTGCTGTACCAGGTGGCGCTGGATAAACAGAAGGGCGAGTAACCCGTCGCGCAGACAGGTTTCGCGGCTATTAGCGCTTGTTCTTCAGGCGCGCTGCCGTTAACCTTCGCGGCGGAGAGTCGATCGGACAGTCGCTGCCCTCTATGAAAATTAGGGGGGGGAGGAAAGTCCGGGCTCCATAGGGCGAAGTGCCAGGTAATGCCTGGGAGGCGTGAGCCTACGGAAAGTGCCACAGAAAATAACCGCCTAAGCGCGCAAGCGCCGGTAAGGGTGAAAAGGTGCGGTAAGAGCGCACCGCACGACTGGCAACAGTTCGTGGCTAGGTAAACCCCACTTGGAGCAAGACCAAATAGGGTCCCAAGGCGTGGCCCGCGCTGGGACCGGGTAGGTTGCTAAAGATGTCCAGTGATGGCCATCGTAGACGAATGACTGTTCAAGACAGAACCCGGCTTACAGATCGACTCTCCACCTTTTTCTTTCCCTGCATGAAGCAAAGACCACAGGGCTGTGTAATATCGGCAGGCCTGCTCTGAAGTTCGGCAGCGGCAAACGCAGTAATAGCCATTTCCCACCTGCTTCAATCAACAGCAGAAGCGCTTTTGTAATACCGAAAAAATCTTACTCTTAACAAATTACTTTAACTTCCGAGCGCAGCTTTCAGTGCAGCCTCAAGTTATGGGTCAAAAGTCTCCGCCAGTTTCCCGTTGCACCTCCTTTTAAGCTCCTAAATCTCCGTTCTGTAAGGGTTTTCCTTTAATCCGCGCCTTGACGGTGTGGTGGGCGCATTCCTATAGTGTGCGCAAGTGGCGGAAAGTGGCATGAAGTGGGTTTTTTGAGCTCAAAACGATAAAAATTGGAGAAACGCAGACGTGTTTCGCGGAGCTAACGCTATCAGTCTCGATGCAAAGGGCCGTCTCGCCATGCCGAGCCGGTACCGTGACGAGCTCGATTCGCGCAGTTCCGGCCAATTGATCGTGACCATTGATGCCGTTGATCCGTGTCTGTGTGTCTATCCGCTCGACGAGTGGGAAATTATTGAAACCAAGTTGCGCGCGCTCCCTTCGCTACGCGAAGAGAACCGTCGCCTGCAACGTTTGCTGATTGGTAATGCCGTCGACCTCGAACTCGATGGCAGCGGTCGTTTCCTGGTTCCGCCGCGTCTGCGCGACTACGCCAAGCTGGATAAGCGCGCGATGCTGGTGGGCCAACTGAACAAGTTCCAATTGTGGGACGAGGATGCATGGAACGCGGTGTCTGCCGCTGACCTTGCTGCTATTCAACAACCGGGCGCGATGCCTGATGAACTGCGTGATTTGATCCTGTGACTATTGATAGCGGCTTTAACCACATCACCGTACTGCTTGACGAAGCCGTCGAGGCTCTCGCCGTACGTCCTGATGGCTGCTATCTGGACGGCACGTTCGGGCGCGGCGGGCACAGCCGGTTGATCCTCAGCCAGCTCGGGCCGGACGGTCGACTCATCGGATTCGACAAGGATCCACAAGCGATTGCCACCGGGCAAACGCTAGCGGCCGAAGACGGCCGCTTTGTCGTTGTGCAGCGCAGCTTTGCCGAGCTGGGTTCGGTGGTTGCCGAGCAAGGCCTGACCGGCAAGGTCAGCGGCATTCTGCTCGACCTGGGCGTGTCGTCGCCGCAGCTCGACGATGCCGAGCGCGGCTTCAGTTTCCTCAACGACGGTCCGCTGGACATGCGCATGGATCCGTCCCGTGGCATCAGCGCGGCCGAATTCGTCAACACCGCGCCGGCTGAAGAAATCGCCCGGGTGTTCAAGGAATATGGCGAAGAGCGGTTCTCCGGGCGTATGGCCCGTGCCGTCGCCGAGCGTCGTGACATCAAGCCGTTCGAGCGTACTGCCGATCTGGCCGAAGTGTTGAAAGTCGCCAACCCGGCGTGGGAAAAGGGCAAGAACCCGGCCACCCGTGCGTTCCAGGGTTTGCGCATTCACGTCAACAACGAACTGGGCGATCTGGAGGCTGGCCTCGAAGCCGCGCTCGAAGCTCTGGAAGTGGGCGGTCGTCTGGTGGTGATCAGCTTCCACTCGCTGGAAGACCGCATCGTCAAACTGTTCATGCGCAAGCTGGTGAAAGGCGAAGCCGACAACCTGCCGCGCAACCTGCCGGTTCGCCACGTCGCGTTCGAACCGAAAATCAAAATCCATGGCAAAGCGCAGACGGCCTCCGACGCCGAACTCAAGGCCAACCCACGTTCCCGTAGCGCCGTCATGCGCGTCGCGGAGAAGTTGCGGTGAGCAAGCTTTTCGCCAAGCCACTGCCCGGCGGCAGCTTTCTGATGCTGCTGCTGTTTGTCGGCGTGCTCGTATCGGCGATCGCCGTGTCTTACAGCGCGCACTGGAACCGGCAGTTGCTCAACACCCTTTATAACGAACTCAGCGTGCGCGACAAGGCGCAGGCCGAGTGGGGCCGGCTGATTCTCGAGCAAAGCACCTGGACCGCGCACAGTCGCATCGAAGTGCTCGCCACCGAACAATTGAAGATGCACATCCCTGGCGCGGCTGACGTGAAAATGGTGGCGCCATGATGAAACTCGAAGGCGCACTGTTCCCTTGGCGCTTCCGCCTGATGGTCGCACTGCTTGGCTTGATGGTCGCGGCGATCTGCTGGCGCATCATCGACCTGCAAGTGGTTGACCGTGACTTCCTCAAAGGGCAGGGCGATGCGCGCAGTCTGCGGCACATCCCGATTCCGGCGCACCGTGGCCTGATCACCGACCGTAACGGCGAACCGCTGGCCGTGAGTACCCCGGTGACCACGCTGTGGGCCAACGCCAAGGAAATGCAATCGGCCAAAGAGAAGTGGCCGGCGCTCGCCGCTGCGCTGGGCCAGGACCCGAAAGCCCTGAGCGAACGCCTCGAAGCCCAGGCCAACAAAGAATTCATTTACCTGGTGCGCGGGCTGACCCCCGAGCAGGGCCAGTCCGTGCTCGACCTGAAAGTGCCGGGCGTCTATGGCATCGAAGAATTCCGCCGGTTCTATCCGGCCGGTGAAGTCACCGCGCACATGGTCGGCTTTACCGACATCGACGATCACGGTCGTGAAGGCGTCGAACTCGCCTATGACGAATGGCTGGCCGGGGTGCCGGGCAAACGACAAGTCATCAAGGATCGCCGTGGCCGGCTGATCAAGGATGTCCAGGTCACCAAAAACGCCAAGGCCGGCAAGCCCTTGGCGTTGTCGATTGACCTGCGCCTGCAATACCTGGCCAACCGCGAACTGCGCAACGCGATCATCGAGAACGGCGCCAAGGCCGGCAGCCTGGTGATCATGGACGTGAAGACCGGCGAGATCCTCGCCATGGTCAACCAGCCGACCTACAACCCCAACAACCGTCGCAACCTGCAACCGGCGATGATGCGCAACCGCGCGATGATCGACGTGTTCGAACCGGGTTCGACCATGAAAGCCATCTCCATGAGCGCCGCGATCGAAACTGGCCGCTGGAAGCCGACCGACACCGTCGAGGTGTATCCGGGCTCGCTGCAGATCGGCAAATACACCATTAAGGACGTGTCGAAATCCGAAGGCCCGGTCCTCGACCTGACCGGCATTCTGATCAATTCCAGTAACGTCGGCATGAGTAAGGTCGCCTTTGATATCGGCGGCGAAACCATTTTCCGTCTGGCGCAGAAAGTCGGCCTCGGCCAGGACACCGGTCTGGGCTTCCCGGGCGAGCGCGTTGGCAACCTGCCGAACTACCGCGAGTGGCGCAAGGCTGAAACCGCGACGCTGTCGTACGGCTACGGTATTTCCGTGACCGCGATCCAGCTGGTGCATGCGTTCTCGGCGCTGGCCAACAACGGTCGCCTCGCGCCGCTGACCCTGATCAAAACCGACAAGATGCCGCAGACCACGCAAGTGCTGCCCGAAGCGGTGGCGAAAACCATGCAAGGCATGCTGCAGCAAGTGATCGAAGCCCCGCGCGGCGTGTTCCGTGCGCAGGTGCCGGCGTATCACGTCGGCGGCAAGTCGGGTACGGCGCGCAAGACCTCGGTCGGCACCAAGGGCTATGCCGAGAATTCCTACCGCTCGCTGTTCGCCGGTTTCGGCCCGATGAGCGATCCGCGTTACGCCATTGTTGTCGTGATCGATGAACCGACCAAGGCCGGTTACTTCGGTGGTCTGGTCTCGGCGCCGGTGTTCAGCCGTGTGATGTCCGGCACCCTGCGTCTGATGAACGTGACCCCGGACAACCTGCCAACCACGCAGCAGGCCAATGCCACCCCGGTCGTTCCGCTGAAAGCCAATGGAGGGCGCGGCTGATGTCATTAAGTCTGAACAAGATATTCCCCCACGCCGGCCACGATCTGTTGATCCGTGAACTGGCGCTGGACAGTCGCAACGTGCGCGCCGGCGACCTGTTTCTCGCCGTGCCCGGCGGCAAGTTCGATGGCCGCGCGCACATCGCCGATGCCTTGCAACGCGGTGCTGCGGCAGTTGCCTATGAAGTGGAAGGCGCCACCGTGCTGCCGATTACCGACGTGCCACTGATTCCGGTCAAAGGCCTGGCGGCGCAGCTGTCCGACATCGCCGGGCGCTTTTACGGTGAGCCGAGCCATCACCTGAACCTGATCGGCGTCACCGGCACCAACGGCAAGACCAGCGTGACCCAACTGGTCGCGCAGGCGCTGGATCTGCTCGGCCAGCATTGCGGGATCGTCGGCACGCTTGGTTCCGGCTTCTATGGCGCGCTGGAAAGCGGCCTGCACACCACGCCGAATCCGATCGCCGTGCAAGCGACCCTGGGCGACCTGAAAAAGGCCGGTGCCAAAGCCGTCGCCATGGAAGTCTCGTCCCACGGTCTGGATCAGGGCCGCGTGACGGCGCTGGCCTTCGACGTGGCGGTGATGACCAACCTGTCCCGCGATCATCTCGATTATCACGGCACCATGCAGGCGTACGCCGAGGCCAAGGCCAAGCTGTTTGCCTGGAATGACCTGAAGTGCCGCGTGGTCAACCTCGACGACGACTTCGGCCGGCAATTGGCGGCGGAAAAACGCGAGTCGCGGCTGATCACCTACAGCCTGCTCGACAGCAGTGCGTACCTGTATTGCCGCGAAGCACAGTTCGACGACCACGGCGTGCGCGCCACGCTGGTCACGCCGCAGGGCGAGCATCACCTGCGCAGCACATTGCTCGGGCGTTTCAACCTGAGCAACGTCTTGGCCGCGGTCGGTGCCTTGCTCGGTCTGGATTACGCCCTCGACGAAATTCTCAAGGTGCTGCCGAAGCTCGAAGGCCCGGCCGGACGCATGCAGCGTCTGGGCGGCGGCACGCAGCCGCTGGTAGTGGTCGATTACGCCCACACGCCGGATGCGCTGGAAAAAGTCCTGACCGCACTGCGTCCGCACGTCAAAGGCCAATTGCTGTGCCTGTTCGGCTGCGGCGGCGATCGCGATCGCGGCAAGCGTCCGTTGATGGCCGAGGTGGTCGAGCGTCTGGCCGATCAAGTGTTGGTCACCGATGACAATCCGCGCACTGAAGACCCGGCAGTGATTTTCGATGACATCCGCGCTGGTTTCACCGCTGTGGATAAAGTCACCTTCGTGGCCGGTCGCGGCCAGGCTATTGCGCAATTGATTGCCGGTGCGACCGCTGACGACGTCATTGTCCTCGCCGGCAAAGGCCACGAGGACTATCAGGAAATCAACGGCGTGCGCCATGCGTTTTCCGATCTGGTCGAGGCCGATCACGCCCTGACCGCGTGGGAGGTGGCCCATGCTTAAGGCCCTGACACTCAGCGAACTGATCAATGCACTCGACGCCCGCCTGATCGGCGACGATGCCAGTTTCAATGGCGTGAGCATCGACAGTCGCGCCATTCAGCCCGGCCAGTTGTTCATTGCCCTGACCGGCCCGCGTTTCGACGGTCATGATTATTTGAACGACGTCGCCGGCAAAGGCGCCGTGGCTGCACTGGTCGAGCGCGAAGTCGCCGACAGCGCGCTGCCGCAATTGCTGGTCAAGGACACCCGTCAGGCGCTGGGCCAGCTCGGCGCGCTGAATCGTGCGGCGTTTACTCAGCCAGTGGCGGCGGTGACCGGTTCCAGCGGCAAGACCACGGTCAAGGAAATGCTTGCGAGCATCCTGCGCACGCGCGGTCCGGTGCTGGCGACCCGTGGCAACCTGAACAATGACCTCGGCGTACCGCTGACCCTGATCGAACTGGCGCCGGAGCACACCTCTGCCGTGATCGAACTGGGCGCCTCGCGTCTGGGCGAAATCGCCTACACCGTCGGGCTGACCAAGCCGCACGTCGCGATCCTGAACAATGCCGGCACCGCCCACGTCGGTGAGTTTGGCGGTCCGGAAAAAATCGTCGAAGCCAAAGGCGAAATCATCGAAGGGCTGGCGGCCGATGGCATCGCCGTGCTCAACCTCGATGACAAGGCTTTTGCTATCTGGAAGGCCCGTGCAGCCGGTCGCCAGGTGCTGACCTTTGCCCTGAGCAACACCGAGGCGAATTTCCATGCCAGCGATCTGGCCACCGACGCGCGTGGTTGCCCGGCGTTCAACTTGCACACTCCAGAAGGCAGCGAGCGTGTGCAACTGAATCTGCTCGGTACCCATAACGTCGCCAACGCCATGGCCGCCGCCGCTGCCGCCCACGCCCTGGGCGTGTCGCTGTTCGGCATCGCCACCGGGCTGGGTGCTGTACAACCCGTCAAGGGCCGCACCGTCGCGCAACTGGCGAAAAACGGCATGCGCGTGATCGATGACACTTACAACGCAAACCCCACCTCGATGTGCGCGGCCGTTGATATACTCGCCGGCTTTTCCGGCCGCACCGTCCTGGTGCTCGGGGATATCGGCGAGTTGGGCGACTGGGCGGAGCAGGGGCACCGCGACGTGGGCGAGTACGCCCGAGGCAAGGTTTCCGCGCTTTATGCCGTCGGACCGAACATGGTTCACGCCGTAAACGCATTCGGTGAACAGGCGCATCACTTCGGCAGCCAAGCCGAACTGATCCAGGCCCTCGACGCCGAGCAGGACACAAACACCACCATTTTGATCAAGGGTTCGCGCAGTGCAGCGATGGAAAACATCGTTGCGGCTCTGTGCGGGTCCAGTCTGGAGAAACATTAATGCTGCTGCTGCTAGCGGAGTATCTGCAACAGTTCCACAAAGGCTTCGCGGTCTTTCAGTACCTGACCCTGCGCGGGATCCTCGGTGTGCTGACCGCGCTGGTCTTGTCGCTGTGCTATGGCCCGTGGATGATCCGCACGTTGCAGAACCGGCAGATCGGCCAGTCCGTTCGCAATGACGGCCCGCAATCGCACCTGTCCAAATCCGGCACGCCGACCATGGGTGGCGCGCTGATTCTGTCTTCGATTGGTGTCAGCACGCTGCTCTGGGCAGACCTGAGCAACCGTTACGTCTGGGTGGTGCTGTTGGTGACCCTGCTGTTCGGCGCCATCGGCTGGGTCGACGATTACCGCAAAGTCATCGAGAAGAACTCCCGCGGCCTGCCGAGCCGCTGGAAGTATTTCTGGCAGTCGGTGTTCGGCCTCGGCGCGGCGATCTTCCTTTATATGACTGCTTCCACGCCGGTGGAAACCACGCTGATCCTGCCGATGCTCAAGGACTACAGCATCCCGCTGGGCGCCGGTTTTATCGTGCTGACCTATTTTGTGATCGTCGGCTCGAGCAACGCGGTCAACCTGACTGACGGTCTCGACGGTCTGGCAATCATGCCGACGGTGATGGTCGGCGGCGGCCTGGGCATTTTCTGCTACCTGTCGGGTAACGTGAAATTCGCCGAATACCTGTTGATTCCTTACGTGCCGGGCGCGGGCGAGCTGATCGTGTTCTGCGGCGCGCTGATCGGTGCCGGCCTCGGCTTTCTCTGGTTCAACACTTACCCAGCGCAAGTGTTCATGGGCGACGTCGGTGCCCTGGCACTCGGCGCGGCATTGGGCACCATCGCGGTGATCGTCCGTCAGGAAATCGTCCTGTTCATCATGGGCGGCGTGTTCGTGATGGAAACCCTGTCCGTGGTCATTCAGGTTGCCTCATTCAAGCTGACCGGTCGCCGCGTGTTCCGCATGGCGCCGATTCACCACCACTTTGAACTCAAGGGCTGGCCCGAGCCGCGCGTGATCGTCCGTTTCTGGATCATCACCGTGATTCTCGTCCTGGTCGGCCTTGCCACCCTGAAGCTGAGGTAGAACGAGTGTCTCTGATCGCTTCTGACCACTTCCGCATCGTTGTCGGCCTCGGCAAGAGCGGCATGTCCCTGGTTCGCTTCCTGGCGAACCGGGGCACGTCGTTTGCCGTGGCCGACACGCGGGAAAATCCACCGGAACTGGCCACGCTCAAGCGTGACTATCCGCACGTGGAAGTGCGTTGTGGCGAGCTGGACGTCGAATTCCTCTGCCGTGCCGACGAGCTCTACGTGAGCCCCGGCCTGGCGCTGGCGACCCCGGCCCTGCAAGCCGCCGCGGCCCGTGGCGTGAAACTGTCCGGCGACATCGAACTGTTCGCGCGTAACGCGCGGGCGCCGATCGTCGCCATCAGCGGTTCCAACGCGAAAAGCACCGTGACCACCCTGGTTGGCGAGATGGCGGCTGCGGCCGGCAAGCGCGTGGCCGTCGGCGGTAACCTCGGCACCCCGGCGCTGGACCTGCTCAGCGATGACATCGAGTTGTACGTGATGGAGCTGTCGAGTTTTCAGTTGGAGACCACCGACCAGCTCAACGCCGAAGTCGCCACCGTGCTGAACATCAGCGAAGACCACATGGATCGCTACAGCGGTCTGCCGGCGTACCACCTGGCCAAGCACCGGATCTTCCGCGGCGCCAGGCAGTTCGTGGTCAACCGTCAGGATGCGTTGACCCGTCCGTTGATGGGCGAGGGCCAGCCATGCTGGACCTTCGGCCTGACCAAACCGGATTTCAAAGCCTTCGGTATCCGCGAAGAAGACGGCGAGAAGTATCTGGCCTTTGAATTCCAGAACCTGATGCCGGTGCGCGAGCTGAAGATTCGCGGCGCGCACAACCAGGCCAACGCCCTCGCGGCGCTGGCGCTGGGTCACGCTGTCGGCTTGCCGTTCGATGCCATGCTTTCGGCGCTGCGCACTTTTGCCGGTCTCGAACATCGCTGCCAGTGGGTGCGCGATCTTGACGGCGTGGCGTATTACAACGATTCCAAAGCCACCAACGTTGGCGCCGCACTGGCCGCCATCGAAGGCCTCGGCGCGGACATCGACGGCAAGGTCATTCTGATCGCCGGCGGTGACGGCAAGGGCGCCGAGTTCAAGGATCTGCGCGATCCAGTGGCGGCCAACTGCCGCGCCGTGGTGCTGATGGGCCGTGACAGCGACAAGATCGGTGAGGCCATCGGTGATGCCGTGCCACTGATTCGCGCGACTTCGCTGGTCGACGCCGTCGCGCAATGCCGCGCCGCCGCGCAAGCGGGTGATGTGGTGCTGTTGTCGCCGGCCTGCGCCAGTTTCGACATGTTCAAGAATTACGAAGACCGTGGTCACCAGTTCGTCCGCGCTGTGGAGGAATTGGCATGAACCTGAGAAACATCATCAAGCCGTACCCGTCGCCGCTGATCACCGGGCGTGGCATCGACCTCGACTTCCCGATGCTGGCCGGTTGTCTGGCGCTGCTCGGTCTGGGCCTGATCATGATCGCTTCGGCCTCCACCGAAGTGGCGGCGGCGCAGTCGGGCAGCCCGCTGTATTACATGATTCGCCACCTTATTTATGTGGTGCTGGGGCTGGGCGCGTGCATCGTCACCATGATGATCCCGATCGCCACCTGGCAACGCCTCGGCTGGTTGATGCTGCTCGGCGCCTTTGGTCTGCTGGTGATGGTGATCATCCCGGGCATCGGCCGTGAAGTGAACGGTTCGATGCGCTGGATCGGCTTCAGCTTCTTCAACGTGCAACCCTCGGAAATCGCCAAGGTGTTTGTGGTGATCTACCTCGCCGGCTATCTGGTGCGCCGCCAGAAAGAAGTGCGCGAGAGCTGGATGGGCTTCTTCAAGCCGTTCATCGTGCTGCTGCCGATGGCCGGTCTGTTGCTGATGGAGCCGGACTTCGGTGCCACCGTGGTGATGATGGGCGCGGCGGCGGCGATGCTGTTTCTTGGCGGGGTCGGGCTGTTCCGTTTCTCGCTGATGGTGGTGCTGGCGGTCGGCGCCGTGGTCTTGTTGATTCAGATGCAGCCGTATCGAATGGCGCGTCTGACCAACTTTGCCGACCCATGGGCTGACCAGTTCGGCGCTGGTTATCAACTGTCGCAAGCCTTGATCGCGTTCGGTCGCGGCGAGTGGCTGGGCGTTGGCCTGGGTAACAGCGTGCAGAAACAGTTCTATCTGCCGGAAGCACACACCGACTTCGTGTTCTCGGTGTTGGCCGAGGAGCTCGGCGCCGTGGGTTCGCTGTGCACCGTGGCGCTGTTCGTGTTCGTGTGTATTCGCGGCATGTACATCGGCCTGTGGGCGGAGAAGGCCAAGCAGTTTTTCGCCGCTTACGTGGCTTACGGTCTGTCGTTCCTGTGGATTGGTCAGTTCCTGATCAACATCGGCGTGAACGTCGGCCTGCTGCCAACCAAAGGCCTGACCTTGCCGTTCCTCAGTTATGGCGGCAGCTCCTTGGTGATCTGCTGCGCCTGTCTGGGCTTGTTGCTGCGCATCGAGTGGGAGAGTCGAACCCACCTGGGCAGCGAAGAAATGGAATTCCATGAAAGCGACTTCGCCGAGGAGCCGACTCATGGGCGCTAACGTATTGATCATGGCCGGCGGTACCGGCGGCCACGTGTTTCCGGCGCTGGCCTGTGCCGGCGAGTTTCAGGCGCGCGGCTATACCGTGCACTGGCTCGGCACGCCACGCGGAATCGAGAACGAACTGGTGCCGGCGGCAGGTCTTGAGCTGCACCGCATCAACGCCAGCGGTCTGCGCGGCAAGGGCAAGCTGTCGCTGCTCAAGGCGCCATTGATGCTGCTCAAATCGGTGTGGCAGGCGCGGGCGATCATGCGCCGCTTGAAGCCGGTATGCGTGGTGGGCTTTGGTGGTTATGTGACCGGCCCCGGCGGTCTGGCCGCGAAACTGGCCGGTGTGCCGGTGATCGTTCACGAGCAGAACGCCGTGGCCGGCACCGCCAATCGGTTGCTGGTGCCGTTCGCCGCCCGGGTGTGTGAAGCGTTCCCCGACACCTTTACTCTGTCGGACAGCCGCCGTACCACCGGTAATCCGGTGCGCAGCGAGCTGTTCCTCGATACACCGCGACCGGCGCTGGCCGGGCGCAAAGCGCGTTTGCTGATCCTGGGCGGAAGCCTGGGCGCAGAGCCGTTGAACAAGTTGCTGCCTGAAGCCCTGGCCCAAGTCGCTGCCGACCTGCGCCCGGAAGTGTTTCATCAGGCCGGCAAAAATCACGATGAAGTGACTGCCGAGCGTTACCGCGCCGCGGGCGTGGACGCGCAAGTGCAGCCATTCATCAAAGACATGGCCCAGGCCTATGGCTGGGCTGACCTGGTGGTGTGCCGCGCTGGCGCGCTGACCATCAGTGAGCTGGCGGCCGCCGGTCTGCCCTCGATGCTGGTGCCTTTGCCCCACGCGATCGACGATCACCAGACCCGCAACGCCGATTATTTGGCCCGCGAAGGCGCTGCCTTCCTGATGCCGCAAAGAACGACTGGTGCCGCGGACCTTGCCGCGCGCCTGACAGAGGTCTTGATGCAACCGCAACGACTCGAAGCAATGGCCCAAGCGGCCCGCCGACTGGCCAAACCCGATGCCACCCGTAGCGTGGTCGATACCTGTCTGGAGGTGGCCCATGGTTGAGAATCAGAAAGCCATGCCACAACCGGAAATGCGCCGCATCCGTCGCATCCACTTCGTCGGCATCGGCGGCGTGGGCATGTGCGGTATCGCCGAAGTGTTGTTGAACCTGGGCTATCAAGTCTCCGGTTCCGACCTCAAAGCTTCGCCGGTCACCGAGCGCCTGGAATCCTTCGGTGCGCAGATTTTTATCGGCCACCGGGCCGAGAACGCTGCTGCCGCTGATGTGCTGGTGGTGTCGAGCGCTGTAAACACCTCCAACCCGGAAGTCGCGACTGCGCTCGAGCGCCGTATTCCGGTGGTGCCGCGTGCCGAAATGCTCGCCGAGCTGATGCGCTACCGCCATGGCATTGCCGTCGCCGGTACCCACGGCAAAACCACCACCACCAGCCTGATCGCTTCGGTGTTCGCCGCCGGTGGCCTCGACCCGACGTTCGTTATCGGTGGTCGTCTGAATGCGGCGGGCACCAATGCCCAGCTTGGCACCAGTCGCTACCTGATCGCTGAAGCTGACGAAAGCGATGCGAGCTTCCTGCACCTGCAACCGCTGGTGGCCGTGGTCACCAATATCGACGCCGACCACATGGCGACCTACGACGGTGACTTCAACAAACTGAAGAAAACCTTCGTCGAGTTCCTGCACAACCTGCCGTTCTACGGTTTGGCGGTGATGTGCCTGGACGACCCGGTGGTGCGCGAAATCCTGCCGCTGGTGAAGCGTCCGACCGTGACCTACGGCTTCAGTGAAGACGCTGACGTGCGCGCGATCAATGTGCGCCAGCAAGGCATGCAGACCTTCTTCACCGTGTTGCGTCCAGACCGCGAGCCGCTGGAAGTGTCGGTGAACATGCCCGGCAACCACAACGTGCTCAACTCGCTGGCGACCATCTGCATCGCCACCGACGAAGGCGTCAGCGATGAAGCCATCGTCCAGGGCCTGTCGGGTTTCCAGGGTGTCGGTCGACGCTTCCAGGTCTACGGCGAACTGCCGGTGGACGGCGGCCACGTGATGCTCGTTGACGACTACGGTCATCACCCTACCGAAGTCGCAGCCGTGATCAAAGCCGTGCGCGGTGGCTGGCCGGAGCGGCGTCTGGTGATGGTTTACCAGCCGCACCGCTACAGCCGCACCCGCGACCTGTACGACGATTTCGTCAATGTGCTGGCCGACGCCAACGTGCTGCTGCTGATGGAAGTCTATCCGGCCGGCGAAGAGCCGATTCCGGGCGCCGACAGCCGCAAGCTGTGCAACAGCATTCGCCAGCGCGGTCAGCTCGACCCGATCTACATCGAGCGTGGCGTCGATCTGGCGCCGCTGGTCAAGCCACTGCTGCGCGCCGGCGACATTCTGTTGTGCCAGGGCGCCGGTGATATCGGCGGTCTCGCGCCGAAGCTGTTGAAAAGTGAATTGTTCGCCGGCGCCGTGGCGGCGTCGGTCGAGGGGAAGTTGAAATGACTGCTGCCTACGCCAAACTGTTCTCCACCCTCGCGCCGAAAGACTTCGGCCGCGTCGCCGTGCTCTTCGGCGGGCTGAGTGCCGAGCGTGAGGTTTCGTTGAAATCCGGTAACGCCGTGCTCGAGGCGCTGCAAAGCGCTGGCGTGGACGCGTTCGGCATCGATGTTGGCGCAGATTTCCTGCAGCGTCTGCTCAGCGAAAAGATCGACCGCGCATTCATCATTCTTCACGGTCGTGGCGGTGAAGACGGCAGCATGCAGGGTTTGCTCGAGTGCGCGGGCATTCCGTACACCGGCAGCGGCATTCTGGCGTCCGCGCTGGCGATGGACAAACTGCGCACCAAGCAGGTCTGGCACAGCCTCGGGATCCCGACACCGCGTCACGCCGTGCTGTGCAGCGAAGCCGATTGTATTTCGGCGGCGACGGAACTGGGCTTCCCTTTGATCGTCAAACCGGCGCATGAAGGTTCAAGTATCGGGATGGCCAAAGTGAGTTCTGCGTCCGAGTTGATCGACGCATGGAAAGCGGCCAGTACCTACGATTCGCAAGTGTTGGTCGAGCAATGGATTCAAGGTCCGGAGTTCACCATCGCCACCCTGCGTGACCAGGTGTTGCCTCCTATTGCCCTGGGTACACCGCACACGTTCTACGACTACGACGCCAAGTACATCGCCAACGATACCCAGTACCGCATTCCGTGCGGGCTGGATGCCGCCAAGGAACAAGAACTCATGGAACTCACGGCCAAGGCCTGTGAGGCGCTGGGTATCGCCGGTTGGGGCCGGGCGGACGTGATGCAGGACGCCGACGGGCAGTTCTGGTTCCTGGAAGTCAATACCGCACCGGGCATGACCGACCACAGTCTGGTGCCGATGGCGGCCCGTGCCGCCGGTCTGGATTTCCAGCAACTGGTCCTGGCCATTCTGGCGGCCAGCGTTGAAGAGTCGAGAGGTTAAGGGCATGCAAGGCGCGCATCTCAGACATCAGCCACCCGCACCCGGCCGCAAGCCGGTGCCGCGGGGTGCCAGCCGAATGGTGGCGAAAGAGCCGATGTCCGCGCGCCTGCCGAAAGCCAATTTCAGCTTTCTGAAAAGTCTGTTCTGGCCGGTGCTGCTGGTAGCGCTGGGCTTCGGTACTTACGAAGGCGCGCAGCGTCTGCTGCCCTACGCCGACCGGCCGATCAGCAAGATCGCGGTGCAGGGCGACCTGAGCTACATCAGCCAGCAGGCGGTGCAGCAGCGGATCGCCCCGTTCGTGGCGTCGAGCTTCTTCACCATCGACCTCGCCGGCATGCGCACCGAGCTTGAGCAGATGCCCTGGATCGCCCACGCCGAAGTGCGCCGGGTGTGGCCGGATCAGGTGGTGATCCGCCTCGAAGAGCAACTGCCGGTGGCGCGTTGGGGTGACGAGTCGTTGCTGAACAACCAGGGCCAGGCGTTCACGCCCAAGGAACTGGCGAACTACGAACACCTGCCACAGCTGTTCGGCCCACAACGGGCCCAGCAGCAAGTGATGCAGCAGTATCAGGTGCTGAGCCAGATGCTGCGCCCGCTGGGCTTTTCGATTGCACGCCTGGAATTGCGTGAACGCGGCAGCTGGTTTTTGACCACCGGTGCCGGCAGTTCCGGCCCCGGCATCGAGTTGCTGCTGGGACGCGGCAACCTGGTGGAAAAGATGCGCCGCTTCATCGCCATCTATGACAAGACGCTGAAAGAGCAGATTACGAACATTGCGCGGATCGATCTGCGCTACGCCAACGGCCTCGCCGTTGGCTGGCGGGAACCCGTAGCGCCGACGACAGCCCAACCCGCTGTCGCAAAGAATTAAGAAGAGGCAGGACCCATGGCAAACGTGCAAAGCGGCAAAATGATCGTCGGTCTGGATATCGGCACCTCCAAAGTGGTGGCGCTGGTAGGCGAGGTCGCGGACGACGGCACGCTGGAAATCGTCGGTATCGGTACGCACCCGTCCCGCGGCCTGAAGAAGGGCGTGGTGGTGAACATCGAGTCCACCGTGCAATCGATCCAGCGCGCGATCGAAGAAGCCCAGTTGATGGCGGGCTGCCGCATTCACTCGGCATTTGTCGGCGTGGCCGGCAATCACATCCGCAGCCTGAACTCCCACGGCATCGTCGCGATTCGTGATCGCGAAGTCAGCTCGGCTGACCTTGAGCGTGTGCTCGACGCCGCCCAGGCCGTGGCGATCCCGGCCGACCAGCGCGTGCTGCACACCCTGCCGCAGGATTACGTGATCGATAACCAGGAAGGCGTGCGCGAGCCACTGGGCATGTCCGGCGTGCGTCTGGAAGCCAAGGTTCACGTGGTCACCTGCGCCGTCAACGCCGCCCAGAACATTGAAAAATGCGTGCGTCGCTGCGGCCTGGAAATCGACGACATCATTCTTGAGCAACTGGCCTCGGCCTACTCGGTACTGACCGACGACGAAAAAGAGCTGGGCGTGTGCCTGGTCGACATCGGCGGCGGCACCACCGACATCGCGATCTTCACCGAGGGCGCGATCCGCCACACGGCCGTGATCCCGATTGCCGGTGATCAGGTGACCAACGACATCGCCATGGCGTTGCGCACCCCGACCCAGTACGCCGAAGAGATCAAGATCCGTTACGCCTGCGCCCTGGCCAAACTGGCCGGTGCCGGTGAAACCATCAAGGTGCCAAGCGTCGGCGACCGTCCACCGCGCGAGCTGTCGCGGCAGGCCCTGGCCGAAGTGGTCGAGCCGCGTTACGACGAACTGTTCACGCTGATCCAGGCCGAGCTGCGTCGCAGCGGCTACGAAGACCTGATCCCGGCCGGCATCGTCCTGACCGGCGGTACGTCGAAGATGGAAGGCGCCACCGAACTGGCCGAAGAAATCTTCCACATGCCGGTGCGCCTCGGTGTGCCGCATGGCGTGAAAGGTCTGGATGACGTGGTGCGCAACCCGATTTATTCCACTGGCGTGGGCTTGCTGATGTATGGCCTGCAGAAGCAGTCCGACGGGGTTTCGTTCTCCGGCATCGGCAGCCGCGACAGCTACAGCAACGACGAGCCACAGGCGCCGTTGCTGGACCGCTTGAAAAAGTGGGTTCAGGGCAACTTTTAAGCGCAGCTCGAAGCGTCAAGCTTCGCGCTGCAAGCAGTAGCAGTAGATGCACCGCGACAAAAATGCAGTAGGCGAAAAAACTAGAGAATGTAAGGAGAGGGAAAATGTTTGAACTCGTAGACAACATCCCCGCAAGCCCGGTAATCAAAGTTATCGGTGTTGGCGGTGGCGGCGGCAACGCTGTCAATCACATGGTCAAGAGCAACATCGAAGGCGTTGAATTCATCTGCGCCAACACCGATGCTCAAGCGCTGAAAAACATCGGCGCGCGGACCATCCTGCAACTGGGCACTGGCGTGACCAAAGGCCTGGGTGCCGGCGCCAATCCTGAGGTCGGCCGTCAAGCCGCTCTGGAAGACCGCGAGCGTATTGCCGAAGTGCTGCAGGGCACCAACATGGTGTTCATCACCACCGGCATGGGCGGCGGTACCGGTACCGGTGCGGCGCCGATCATCGCCGAAGTGGCCAAGGAAATGGGCATCCTGACCGTTGCGGTCGTGACCCGTCCGTTCCCGTTCGAAGGCCGCAAGCGCATGCAGATCGCCGACGAAGGCATCCGCATGCTCTCGGAAAGCGTTGACTCGCTGATCACCATCCCGAACGAGAAGCTGCTGACCATCCTTGGCAAAGACGCCAGCCTGCTGTCGGCTTTCGCCAAGGCTGACGATGTCCTGGCCGGTGCCGTTCGCGGTATCTCCGACATCATCAAGCGTCCGGGCATGATCAACGTCGACTTCGCCGACGTACGTACCGTGATGAGCGAAATGGGCATGGCAATGATGGGCACTGGCTGCGCCAGCGGTCCGAACCGTGCGCGTGAAGCCACTGAAGCGGCAATCCGCAACCCGTTGCTGGAAGACGTGAACCTGCAAGGCGCACGCGGCATCCTGGTCAACATCACTGCCGGTCCTGACCTGTCCCTGGGTGAGTACTCCGACGTTGGTTCGATCATCGAAGCCTTCGCTTCCGAGCACGCCATGGTCAAGGTCGGCACCGTGATCGATCCGGACATGCGCGACGAGCTGCACGTCACTGTGGTTGCCACCGGTCTGGGCGCGAAAATCGAGAAGCCTGTGAAGGTCATCGACAACACCGTTCACACCTCCATGGCTTCGGCTCAGGTGCAACAACCGGCTCCGGCCCGTCAGGAAGCGCCAGCGGTGAACTACCGCGATCTGGACCGTCCGACCGTCATGCGCAACCAGGCTCAGGCCGGTGCTGCGGCTGCCGCGAAGATGAATCCGCAAGATGACCTGGACTACCTGGACATCCCGGCTTTCCTGCGTCGTCAGGCCGATTGATGGAATGTATCAGGGCTATGAAGGTGATTGGTGTTCAGCAAAGGCATGGTCTGCTATCATCGCCAGCCTTTGTTGATACCAGTTCGCAATTTGCGCTGAAGCGGCCCAAGCCATGATTAAACAACGCACACTGAAAAATATTATCCGTGCCACAGGTGTAGGCCTGCATTCCGGTGAGAAGGTCTACCTGACCCTCAAGCCTGCGCCTGTCGACACTGGCATTGTGTTTTGTCGCGCTGACCTTGACCCTGTGGTGCAGATTCCTGCCCGCGCGGAAAACGTCGGTGAAACCACTATGTCGACGACGCTGGTCAACGGCGACGTCAAAGTGGACACGGTAGAGCACTTGCTCTCGGCCATGGCTGGCCTGGGCATCGATAACGCCTACGTCGAGCTCTCCGCGTCCGAAGTCCCGATCATGGATGGCAGCGCTGGACCCTTCGTATTCCTGATTCAATCGGCAGGCCTGGAAGAACAGGACGCCGCCAAGAAATTCATCCGCATCCTGCGTGAAGTGACAGTGGAAGACGGCGACAAGCGCGCCACTTTCGTCCCTTTCGAAGGCTTCAAGGTGAGTTTCGAGATCGATTTCGATCACCCGGTATTCCGGGACCGCACCCAGAGTGCAAGCGTGGATTTTTCCAGCACTTCGTTCGTAAAAGAAGTCAGCCGCGCCCGTACCTTTGGTTTCATGAGTGACATCGAGTACTTGCGCAAGCACAACCTCGCACTCGGCGGCAGCGTTGAAAACGCGATCGTGGTCGACGCGGATGGCGTGTTGAACGAAGACGGTCTTCGTTATGAAGACGAGTTCGTCAAACACAAGATCCTCGATGCGATTGGCGACCTGTACCTGCTGGGCAACAGCCTGATTGGTGAGTTCAAAGGCTTCAAGTCCGGTCATGCACTGAACAACCAGCTGCTGCGCAAATTGATTGAGCAGACAGATGCGTGGGAAGTGGTGACGTTCGAAGACGCCAGCACCGCACCGATCTCTTACATGCGCCCGGTTGCGGCCGTGTAAGTAAAAAACCTCTCTAGTTTTTTGAAGGCCATCCTTGGATGGCCTTTTTTTATACCTGTGATTTCTCTGGTGATTGGGATGACGCTATCGCGAGCAGGCTCACTCCTACAGGGAACGCATTCCAATTGTAGGAGTGAGCCTGCTCGCGATAGGGCCGGTGGCCATTGCATCTCTCAAACCGACACCACGACCCGATTCCGCCCGCCTTCCTTGGCCTGATACAACGCCTTGTCCGCCGCAAACAGCAACTGCTCCAAGGTCATTTCGCTGGCCGATGTCCACGTCGCGATGCCGATACTCACGGTCATCGCCCGTTCAGCCCCATCGACCCACGGCAAGTTCTCCACGGCCTGACGAATCTGCTCGGCAATCTGCTGCGCGCCGGCGCTGTCGGTTTCGGCGAGAATCACCGAAAACTCCTCGCCGCCGTAACGCGCCACCAGATCCGCCGGGCGCCGGACGTTTTCGCTGATGACCCGGGCCAGCGTCTTCAACGCCTGATCGCCAGCCTGATGGCCATGCCGGTCGTTGAACGCCTTGAAGTGGTCGGCATCGATCATCATCACCGACAGCGGCTGGCCCGAGCGCTGGGCGCGGAACCACTCGTGACGCAACGTCTGATCGAGCATGCGCCGATTGGCTACGCCGGTCAGGTCGTCGGTGGCCGCCAGCTGCGCCAGTTCGCGCTCGGCGCGCTGGCGTCGGCGCAACTCGCGGGCCAGCAGCCAGGTCAGCCACAGCAGGCCCATGCACAGCACGCCGGTGGCGCCGCTGATCAGCAGGGCCGTGCGCCGCCACGTGCCGAACACTTCAGCGCTGGACAGCGCAACCATCACAGTCAACGGCAGATTGCCGACCCGTGAGTAGGTGTAGAGCCGGCGTTGTTCATCCATGCTGGACGTACTGGTGAAACTGCCGCTGCCATCGCGGTCGTTGAGAATTCGTATAACGTTGGGCCGATTGCCGAAGCTCTTGCCGACCGAGTCGCTCTGCAGGTACGGCTTCTGTGCGAGCAGAACGCCATCGCTGTTGATGATGTTCAGCGTACTGTCGGTGCCGATGTCGAGGCTTTTGAACAGGTCGTCGAAATAATCGAGTTTCAACGAAGCGACGGCTACGCCGAGGAACTCGCCGGTCTGCGAAGCAATGCGCCGGCTGAAGCTGATCCGCCACTGGTCAGCCTCGTCGCAGTCGCAACGGGTCTTGAACGGTCGGCTGATAAACATGCCCATGTCGCGGTTGAACGCATGGGCGAGAAAATAATCCCGGTCAGCGAAATTGCCCGGTTTCGGTTCGATGCGCGAGGAGTCGGCGATCACCTCGCCGTGCTTGTCGAGTAACAGGATGTCGCCTTTGAAGCGTGCGGTGGTGGAGCGATCGAACAACGCCAGATGGCGGATCTGTGGCGAGACGTTTTGCAGATCATCACGCTGGGCGGCGGCGATCAGGCCTTGCAGCGTCAGGTCGTACAGTTCGACGGTACGCAGCACATCGGCGTCAATCAGTTGCGCAATGGTGGTGGCGCGACGGGTGGCGGCTTCCTGTGCACTGGCGTGCTCGCGGATCAGCAAGAAGGTGACGATGCACACCATCGCAATCACGGTCAGCAGGCTGCCGCCGATCAACAACAGTTCGGGGCGACCGGTCTGGCCTGTGATGGACGGGGTGCGGTTGGCGATCATGATGGGGTTTCGGTTGGAGTGGTTTCATAAGCTTAGTAGGTGCTGACGCCGGACAACCTTGTGGGAGCGGGCTTGCTCCGGGCGGCGTTCCGACGAAAGCTGTCTATCAATCAATATTTCTATTAAGAGACACACCGCCTTCGTCGGAACGCCGCCCGGAGCAGGCTCGCTCCCACAGGGTAAATCAGCGAATCTGAAAGGGTGGCGCAGCGCCGATCTTAGAAGACGTTGATCGGGTAGTCGATGATCACGCGGTATTCATCGGTATCTGAATCAATCGCGCCATAACCGTTGCCGCCACGGTTGGTCGCCCATTGCAGGCGCAACGCCAGGTCCTTTGCCTGGCCGCTTTGCACGACGTACTGCAAATCGACGTCGCGTTCCCAGTGTCTGGCGTTGCGGCCATCGGCGCTGTACCAGTTGGCATAGCCCTGACTGTCTGGATCAGCCTTGGTCAGGTCCAGCGTACCGCGCGAATAGGACAGCGCCGAGGTCAGCCCGGGCACGCCGACGCCGGCGAAGTCATAGGCATATTTGAGCTTCCACGAGCGCTCGTTCGGCCCGTTGAAATCCGAGTATTGCTGGGAGTTGTCCAGATAAACGCTGTCGCCTTGGCTGATGTAGTCGAACGGCGTGTTGCCATTGACCCGCTGGTAGGCGGCGGTGACGCTATGGTGGCCGATGCCGACGGTGAAATGCAGGCTGTAAGTGTTGTTGTCGATATTGCCGAGCAGCGCATCGCCGGCGTCCTGCGTGTGATAGACGTGCAGGCCCGGGTTGAGGCTGATCAGGTCGTTCAGTTGCCAAGTGTAGTCGAGGTCGTAGTAGTACTGGTGCCAGATGTCTTTCAGTTCGGACGCGTACAGGCTGCTGGTCAAACCTTCGACGCCGCTCCAGGCCACGCCGGCCCAGTTCAAGTGCTGGCTCTCGGCGCCGTCCGCAAGCGTGCCGTATGAAGTGCCGATACGCGTATGCCCGCTCTGGTTGTAGGGCTTGGTGAAGCTGGCCTGGCCACCTTCGATCAGCCAGCCATCGAAGCTATGGTTGCTCAGGCTGACGCCACGAAAAGTCTGCGGCAGCATGCGCGTGTCGCCGCCGGCGATCACCGGGTTGGTGAGGAACAGATCGCCGGCCTTCAACTCGGTGTCGAACGCACGCATCTTCAACGTCGCGCCCGCGGTGGAAAACGACCCCGGCGCTTTGCCGTTGCCATCGCTGATGGGCAGGATGCTCGAGCCGTCCGTGCCGCCGCCCCCGTCGAGCTTCAGCCCGAGCATGGCGTGGGCATCCAGACCGAAGCCGACCGTGCCTTCGGTGTAGCCCGATTGAAACACGCCGAGAAAGCCCTGGCCCCACTCGATGTTGTCGTCCGCCTTCTGCAAGCGGTTGCGATTCATGTAGTAGTTGCGGGCGTTGAGGTTGAGGCTTGAACCGGCGACGAAACCTTGCGCGGGGGATTCATCGGCGTGGGCGACGGGTGCAATCGTTGCGGCTATTGCAATGAACATCGGACTAAAACGGACTGGGTAACGCACGTGCAGTGGAGCTCCTTGGGTCAGCTGACACCTCAATGGCTTGAGGGTGTTGATGTTTCTTGTTGTTACAGACGAACCGGACGGCTTTCAGACCACAACGAAAAAAGGCCGCTGAACGGCAGCGGCCTGGAATGACGACGGTTGAACGGGAAGAGCCAAACAACCGCGTCGAGGGAAACGTTGGTGTGTTGCGCGATTCAGCTGTCGGTCTCGCTGGCTTGCGCCTGGGAAGTCGCAGCCTGCGGGGCTTGCGTAGCGTTTTGCGCCTTGGCCATGACCTCGGCCTGATGCTGGTCGAACGCCTGAGCGCGGGCGACGTTGTGCGCCACGAACGACTGCGATTCTTCAGCCATCGCCATCGGCGAAAGGATCAATGAGGACAAAACGAACGCGCTGGCAATACCCATACTGTTGGACATCTGGAAAACCTTCTTGCTTGGCAAGTGCTGTTTGGTGCGGGCAAAGATAAGGTTGCCGGGGCTGGCGAAACAGCGTGATTTTCATAAATGACTGTTACAGCACAAGCAAAGATCGGCACGGGGAACAACCCGCTCTGTGCGTAATGGTGGCCTGTGGCGAGGGGATTTATCCCCGTTGGGCTGCGAAGCGGCCCCAAGAATTCCAGCGTCAAGGACTCCTTAGACCTTGTGCACAGGATTTGCGACTGCTGCGCAGCCGAGCGGGGATAAATCCCCTCGCCACAGCGCTTGGCTGAGCATTCAGACCGGAAGGTGAATGCCAAAGGTGTTCATCCCCCGATCACTGCGCACAAACACATCCCCGCCATGCATCAGTGCAATCGCCTTGACGATCGCCAGCCCCAGGCCATGGTTGTTGCCACTGTTGCTGCGCGACGCATCGACCCGATAAAAGCGCTCGAACAATCGCGGCAAATGCTCATTGGCAATCGGTGCGCCGGGGTTGGCGACACCGATGCTCACTTGACGTTCCTGCACCTCGATCAGCACTTCGATCACCTGACCCGGCTCGGTATGCTGCACCGCGTTGCTGAGCAAATTGATCAATGCCCGGCGCAAATGCGCGACCTCGATCTGTACCTGCGCATCTCCACTGACCTGCACTTGAACCTGCGCGTCCTCAAGGATGAAATCCAGATACTCCAGCGTCGTGGCTACCTCCTCAGCCAGTGACGTCGAGGTCAGTTTGGTCGCTTTGTTGCCCTGGTCGGCACTGGCGAGAAACAGCATGTCATTGACGATCGAGCGCAGTCGCTCCAGCTCTTCAAGATTGGATTGCAGCACTTCGAAATAATGTTCGGCAGAACGGCCGCGGGTCAGCGCCACCTGGGTCTGGCCGATCAGATTGGTCAGCGGCGAGCGCAGTTCGTGGGCGACGTCGGCGTTGAACGATTCCAGCCGCGACCAGGCCAGTTCGACCCGCTCCAGCGTCGAGTTGAACGATTCGACAAACTGCTTGAGTTCCGGCGGCAACGGCGACAGACGCAAGCGCCCGGCTCTTAGCGGTGGCGCCAGACGCTGGGCCTCCTGAGACAATTTGATCAGCGGCTGCAGGCCAATGCGCGCCACCCAGTAACCCAGCGCCGAGGCCAGCAGCACTCCGACAATCGCCAGGCTGATCAGGGCGATGAGCAATTGATGCTGGGTCTGATGCAATGTCTCGGTGTTGATACCGATCATGAAGCGCAGCGGCGGGCGCTGGTCCTTGGCCGGGAACTGGCTGACCAGCACTTTCAGCGGGTAAGGTTGATCGGGCAGGTGCAGGTCATGCGTACCCAGCGGACCGTTGGCGGCAGCGCGGATCTGCGCGGTGAAATGGCCGTATTCGTAGCGCGGATCGCCGCTGCTGATCCAGAAACTGATGCGCTTGTCTTCCTCGCCGAGCAGCTTGAGTTTGTTGTTGATCTTCACCCAATGCTCCGGCGTGCCGTAACGGCCGACGGTGGATTCGAGCACACTGTAGCGCGCATCGAGTTCGGCTTCCGGCAGCAATCCCAGACCCTTGTCGACCTGTTGATAAAGCGCACCGCCAATCAACACAAACACCAGCAACGCCACCAGCGTGAACATGCCGCTTAAACGCAAGGCAATCGAGTTACTGGACACCACGGCTCTCCAGCACATAACCCATGCCGCGAATGGTGTGCAGCAGTTTTTCATCGAACGGCCCGTCGAGCTTGGCGCGCAGGCGTTTGATCGCGACCTCGACGACGTTGGCGTCGCTGTCGAAATTGATGTCCCAGACCATTTCGGCGATAGCGGTTTTCGAGAGGATTTCGCCCTGGCGGCGAGCGAGTACGCTGAGCAGGGAGAATTCCTTGGCGGTCAGGTCCAGGCGCGTGCCGGCGCGGGTGGCTTTGCGGCTGATCAGATCGATCCAGAGGTCGGCGATAGTCACTTGCACCGGTTCGTGGCCACCGCTGCGCCGGGTCAGCGCTTGCAGGCGGGCGACCAGTTCGAGGAAGGAAAACGGTTTACCGAGGTAATCGTCGGCGCCGTCGCGCAGGCCTTTGATGCGGTCTTCGACGCGCTCGCGGGCAGTGAGCATGATCACCGGAGTCTGCTTGCGTGCGCGCAATGCCCGCAGCACGCCGAAGCCATCGAGGCCTGGCAGCATGACGTCGAGGACGATCACCGCGTAATCGCACTCCAGCGCCAGATGCAGACCTTCAACGCCATCGCGGGCGCGGTCCACGGTGTAGCCCTGTTCAGTCAGGCCACGGTGCAGATAATCCGCGGTTTTTTCTTCGTCTTCGATAATCAGAACGCGCATGACCGCCTCAGTCTGTGGTCGCCAATGCCGCTGCAGGCAAAGGTTTTGGCCGGTGAAACAGCCGCTCGAGCCATAAGTATATGACCGGCGTGGTGAACAGCGTCAGCATCTGGCTGACCAGCAAGCCGCCGACCACGGCAATACCCAGTGGCTGGCGCAGTTCGGCGCCGGTGCCGTAGCCGAGCATCAGCGGCAACGCGCCGAGCAGGGCGGCGAGGGTGGTCATGATGATCGGCCGGAACCGCGTGATGCAGGCCTCGAAAATCGCCTCCTGCGGTGACAGCCCACGCTGGCGCTGCGCCTCCAACGCAAAGTCGATCATCAGGATGCCGTTCTTCTTGACGATGCCGATCAGCAGCACCAGCCCGATCAGCGCCATGATCGAAAAATCCTGGCCGCAGAGCCACAGCATGATCACCGCGCCCAGGCCTGCCGCCGGCAAGGTCGAGATGATCGTCAGCGGGTGCACGAAGCTTTCATAAAGCACGCCGAGAATGATGTACACCGCCACCAGCGCCGCGAGAATCAGCCACGGCTGGCTGGCCAGCGAACTCTGGAATGCCTGCGCTGCGCCCTGGAAGTTGCCGCTGATCGCGGTGGGCATGCCGATCTCGGCCTTGGCCTGATTGAGCAGAATCACTGCATCGCCCAACGCCACGCCGGGGGCGAGGTTGAACGACAGGTTGGCGGCGGGAAACATGCCGTCGTGGGCAATCGACAGCGGGCCGATGGTCGGTGCGTCGAACCTTGCCAGCGCCGACAGCGGCACCATTTCCCCGCTGAGCGGTGAGCGCAGGTAGAAATAGTTGAGGCTTTCGGCCTTGCCGCGCTGTTTGGTATCCAGCTCCAGAATCACGTTGTACTGATTGACCTGAGTCTGGAATTCGTTGATCTGCCGTTGACCGAACGCATCGTACAACGCCTCGTCGACATCGCTGGCGGTCAGGCCGAACCGCGCCGCCGCGCTGCGATCGATGTTGATGTGGGTGATGCTGCCGCCCAGTTGCAAGTCATTGGAAATGTCGCGAAACGCCGGGTTGCTGCGCAGTTTTTCGGTCAGGCGCTGGGTCCAGGTCGCCAGCGTTGCGCCGTCGTTACTCTTGAGTACGTATTGGTACTGCGCGCGGCTCGGGCCGGAGCTGAGGTTGATGTCTTGCCCTGCGCGCAGGTACAGAACGATGCCGGGGACTTTCATCAGTTGCGGGCGGATGCGGTCGATGAACTGGCTGGCGGAAACATCGCGGTCGCCGCGTTTTTTCAGCGCGATCCAGAAGCGGCCGTTGGCGATGGTCTGGTTACTGCCGGAGACACCGACCGAATGGGAAAACGCCTGCACCGCCGGATCGGCGGCGACGATTTCGGCCATCGCCAAGTGTTTTTTCACCATGTCGCCGTAGGAAATATCCGCAGCGGCTTCGGTGGTGCCAAGGACAAAACCGGTGTCCTGCACCGGAAAGAAACCCTTGGGGATAAAGATGTAGCCGCCGACAGCCAGCGCCAGCGATAAACCGAACACACCAATCATCAGTTTCTGATGGGCGAGCGCACGGCGCAGACCTTTCTCGTACCAGCCAAGCAAGCGTTCGCTGAAGCCGGGTTTGGCGTGGGCGTGATGCACCGGTTTGCGCATGAACAGTGCGGCAAGAGTGGGCGCCAGCGTCAGCGACACCACCACGGAAATCATGATGGTCGAGGTCGCGGTCAGGGCGAATTCCTTGAACAGTCGGCCGACCACACCGCCCATGAACAGCAGCGGAATAAACGCCGCCACCAGCGAGAAACTGATCGACACCACGGTAAAACCGATCTCGCCGGCCCCTTTGATCGCCGCCTCGCGCATGCCGTCGCCAGCCTCAAGATGGCGGTGGATGTTTTCCACCACGACAATCGCGTCATCCACCACGAAGCCGACCGCGACGACAATCGCCACCAACGTCAAATTGTTCAGGCTGAAGCCGAGCACGTACATCAACGCAAAACTGGCGATCAGCGACACACCGAGCACCGCCGAGACAATCAGCGTTGCCGACAACTGGCGCAGGAACAGCGCCATCACCGCGACCACCAGCAGGATCGCGATCAGCAAAGTGATTTCCACCTCATGCAGCGAAGCGCGGATGGTTTGCGTGCGATCGATCAGGGTTTTCACTTCCACCGAGGCCGGCAGCATCGCTTCGAGGCCGGGCAGGGCCGCTTGAATGCGGTCGACGGTCTCGACGATGTTGGCGCCGGGCTGGCGCGAGATCACCAGGTTCACCCCCGGCCGACCACCAGCCCAGGCCTGTACGTAGGCGTCTTCTGCGCCATTGACGACTTTAGCGACATCGCGCAGGTGAACCGGGGCGCCATCCTTGTAGGAAACGATGAGTTGGCTGTAGTCCTCGGGATGGAACAACTGGTCGTTGGTCGACAGTGTGGAAATGCTCGATTCACCGTACAGCGCACCTTTCGCCAGGTTGAGGCTGGTCTGCTGGATTGCCAGTCTGATGTCAGCGAGAGTCAGACCAATTGCCGCGAGTTTGTCCGCCGACGCCTGCACCCGAATCGCCGGACGTTGCTGACCGGTGATGTTGATTTGGCCTACGCCGTCGATCTGACTGATCTGACGGGCGAGCAGGGTTTCCACCAGGTCACTGAGTTCGGTGCCGGGCATCTGCGTCGAGCTGACGCTGAGGATCAGCACCGGACTGTCGGCCGGGTTGACCTTCTTCCAGGTCGGCAGCGTCGGCATGTCCTTGGGCAGCTTGCCGGCGGCGGTATTGATCGCTGCCTGCACTTCTTGGGCGGCGGTGTCGATGCTTTTGTCGAGGGTGAACTGCAGGGTCAGCAGGGTTGAGCCCAAGGCACTGCTCGAGGTCATCTGCGTCATGCCGGGGATGGCGCTGAATTGCACCTCCAATGGCGTGGCCACCGACGAGGCCATGGTGTCGGGGCTGGCACCGGGCAACTGCGCCGAGACCTGAATCGTCGGAAATTCCGCTTCCGGCAGCGGGGCAATCGGCAGGCGCGGGAAGGCAATCGCCCCGACCAGCACCAAGGCAATCGTCAGCAGAATCGTCGCCACCGGGTGGTCGATGCACCACGTCGAAATGCCCTTGTGCGAGGTCATGGCTTCGGCTCCGCCTGCACCACTTGCGGCGGCTCGGTCATGACTTGCACAGTCGAACCCGGTTTGAGCCGCGACTGGCCGTCAGTGACCAGCACGTCACCGGCGTTGACGCCCTTGATGATGTCCTGACCGCTGCCCTGATAAACCATCTGCACCGGTACGGCTTCAACCTTGTCGCCGATCACGCGGTAAACGAAGTGTTGGTCGAGGCCGCGTTGTACGACGGTGGGCGGAACGACCAGCGCATCTTTATCCACAGCCGTCTGAATCTTTACCGTAACCAGCAAACCGGGCCAGAGCTTTTGGCTGGCGTTGGCGAATTCGGCCTTGGCGCGAAGGGTGCCGGTGTTGGCGTTGATCTGGTTGTCGATCAGGGTCAGATGACCCTCGCCGAGCAGGTTGGCGGTTTCGCCGTCCGTGTCGGCGCCGATGTAAGCCTTGACTGGTGCTTTCTGTGGGTCGTTGAGCAAGCCTTGCAGGGTCGGCAGCATTTGCTGCGGCAGGGAAAACTCGACGGCGATCGGGTCAATCTGGGTCACGGTAAACAGGCCCAGGGTGTCAGTCATGCGCAGGAAATTGCCCTCATCAACGGTACGAATACCGACGCGTCCGGTGACCGGGGAGCGAATCTGCGTGTAGGACAGTTGCACTTGAGCGGCGTCGATGGCGGCCTGATTGCCTTGAGCCGTGGCCTTGAGTTGATTGACCAGCGCTTGTTGCTGGTCGTAGGTCTGCTTCGAAACGCCGTCGTCGACGCTGAGCAGCTTGTAACGCTTGAGGTTGAGCAGGGCAACTTGCAGTTGCGCCTGGCTTTCGCCCAGTTGCGCGCGGGCCTGGTCGAGGCTGGCGCGGATCGAGCGATCGTCGATAGTCGCGAGCAGGTCGCCTGCCTCGACCAGTTGGCCTTCCTTGACGAGGATCTTCGTCAGGATCCCGTCGATCTGCGGACGCACCACAACGCTATGCAGCGAAAGCACCGAGCCGATGCCGCTGGTGTAGCGCGGCACGTCTTTGGCGCTGACTGCGACGACGCGCACGGGAATAGCGGTCGGGGTGGTGAGCCTGGTCGGAGCGGGTTTGAGTGCAAACCACAGGCCGGCGGCGGCCAGCAGGATTAACAGAATGGCAAGCAGGGCTTTGTTTTTCTGGATTGGCATGCGGGGCGCCGGGGTTCGGAGTTGGGGCAGATTGGCTAGTTATAAACAGGTTTGAGGGTCGGGAGAGTGACGGCTGGCTGTCAGCGCTGTCAGTTTCGGTGTGTATATATCCGTTGCTGCGGTAACGGCGGCTTAGGGTTTCGCCCTTACGGCGACTCACTTTTTTACAAGCGCCGAAAAAAGTAAGCAAAAAACGCTTGCTCCTGCGTTCGGCCCGCTCGCTGGGGCTCGGGGTTCCTTCGCTGCGGGATCGATACGGGGGCAGCGCCTCCGGTTTGCTTCGCTGCACCTCCTCTCGCTGTGTTTGGCTGCGCCAAACGGTCGCTGCGCTCCCGCCCCCGGATCAATCCCTCCACTCAGCCTTCCGATGTCGCCCGTGGATCAAGATCAAGATCAAGAGCGGTACTCGAGCTTGCGCTCATTGTTTTGAGAGGGGCGGCTGCGCCGCGAGCTCCATGCAGGAGCTGTCGAAGGCTGCGATCTTTTGATCTTGCTTCTGCTTTTCTGCGGGAGCGAGCCTGCTCGCGAAGGCGAGTGATTGGGCAACACATCTCTACCGGTCAGTTTTGTTAAACGGTCCCCAAAAGGGACCGATCGTTCCCAGAAAAGGATTTGCTGGTCTGCAAGCCGTTCGGCGTGCGCTGCAAATCTCCAGGTGCCGAGCCATGGCGCACAGGTATACTGCGCGCCTTTGCGGCTCACTGATCGGGCCGACTTTTTGTTCCCGGAGCTTTTATGACTTCCCCGACCCAACCGTCGGTTGACGACGCTGTGAGCGACGTCCCGGCTGAAGTGGCTGACGCCAGCGAAACCAAAGCCGATATCCCCGCGTTCAAGTTCCCCTTCAAACCGGGCGAGCTGGCGTCGGCGAAAGGCTCGAATCAGCCGTGGTACAAGAATGGTGCGAAGAACGGCCACACCAAGACCCCGGGGATGGCACCGCCGGGGACGCGTCGGTCGATGGGTAAGCGCTGATATTCGCAAGTGACCGTGTCTTTGCTGGCCCCTTCGCGAGCGGGCTCGCTCCCACAGATTTAGTGTTCGGCACAGATCCCATGTGGGAGCGAGCTTGCTCGCGAAGGCGGCAGCCGCTACACCACGAATGTCAGATCAAGCCGCGCGCAATGAAATAAACGCATAGGTCAGCGCCGGCTCAGTCACCACCTGCCCACCCGCGGCCAGCACTTGCCCCGCTACATCATCGCCGGATAAATGAAACAGCCAGTCGCTCTGTTCAGGCGTCAGCGGCAGCGCGGTCACTTGATCAATCACCGCTGCAAACGCATCCATGTTCGGCAAGTACGCGGTAAATCCGTCACCCTTCAGCGCCGTGGTACGAATCCCCAGCCTTGCACAGATCGCATCCTTGAGCTGAATGTCATCCCGGTCCGCCTGCCGTGAGCGCTGGATCAGCGTCAGCAGTTCCTGATCGACCAGCTCGCCGCCAACGATCAACGCCGGCCCCTGTTCCCAGGACTCGGGCGGGCAATCCTTGGCTGCGGGGTTGAGCGGGATGTGCGGATTGATTTCTGCCGGGTAAATCCGGCACACCAAGGGGCGCCGTTCATAGATCCGGCAGCGTTTGTCGTCGTCAAGATTCCGGCAGGGGCCGACGTTGTAGGCTGCGAAGGTGATTGCTACATGCGCATCTGTGGCCCCACTGCGCACCACCACCGAACGGCGTTCGGCATGTTCGCGTTGCTGCGCCGGCAAGCCCAGGCCATTGCCGAGAAACGCCTCGACCAGGACGATCACCTGACCGCCATCCGCAGCCCACATACGGGCTTCGGTCAAGGTCAGCGGGACATGGTGGTCGGTGCAGCACTTGCCGCAGCCTACGCAGGAAAACGTCGTATTCATTGAGCGATCTGTCTTCAATCAAGGTATGAAACGGTGGCGGAAAACCACCGCACAGACGCGGATCGAAGCAAGTTATGCGCCACTCAACGGTTTTTCGCGGTTGGGCGGATCGAGTCCCATTCGGTAACGAAGGCGGTTTTTGACTGTTTGTTGTACAGGCACAGTTCGCTGCCCTGCTGGCCTTTCATGTGTTTCTGCGGGTATTGGCCTTGCAACAGCACGGCGGTGTAGCCGACGCGATCATCGAATTGCGCGGGTGTGCCGACCGGTTTGACGTTTTTCAGGTTGCTGGCCTTGGTGCAACTGGCGAGCACGGTTTTGTCGTACGCGGCCCAGGCGTCAGGGCTGGAGGCGTGGGCCTGGGGGGCGAGGGCGGTGAGGGCGAGCAGGGCCAGGGTGATGGCTTTCATGGTAAGGGCATCCTTGGTCGTGAGTGGCCAGGGTTGGAGTATGCCTGAGGGTTGGAAGTTGCCTGTACCGGCGTCATCGCGAGCAGGCTCACTCCTACATTTGAAATGCGTTCCAACTGTAGGAGTGAGCCTGCTCGCGATGGCGCTGGATCATTCAGCGACCATCTCCCGTCGAATCACGTACATCCCGACACTTTCATACAACCGCTGCGCCCGCAGGTTGTCCTCCAGCACTCTCAAATCAACAAACCCTTCGCGCCGTTGTTCGAACACTTTGAAGGCATGCAGCAGCAACCCCCGTCCAAGCCCGCGGCCCTGCCAGCGCGGATGCACTACCAGATTCTTGATATATGAACTGGTCCAGCACTGCGCTACACCAACGACGCCCCCGGCATCGCAAGCAACGAAACACAGCGCCGGATCGTATTCAGGATCGCTGAGAAACCGCTGCTGCCAATCGTTCAGCGGCGGCACGCGACCGCCACCGTCACGCTGCCCGAGTTGCATCAACTGATGCACCGCTGGCGCCAGTTCAGCGCAGTAAACGGACAATTCGATACCTGACGGCCATTGCGCATCCGGCACTCCTGCATCCAGGTCGCGGCGCATCAGAAAGCAAAACGTCTCGGCCAAGACTCAGTGACCGTTGGCCGCGACGTGTTTGGCCGCTTCGATCAATCGTTGGGTCAATTCCGGCGAGGAGAACTTGGTCAGCACGGCGTTGGCCCCGGCCAGCCGGGCTTTTTCGCTGTTCATCGCGCTGTCGAGCGAGGTGTGCAGCAGCACGTACAAATGGGCAAAATCCGGGGTTTCGCGCAAGGTGCGGGTGAAGGCGTAGCCGTCCATCTCGGACATTTCGATGTCAGAGACAATCAGGTTGATCTGCTGCGCGGTGCCTTGCAGGTCGAGCAGGCAGTCGATGGCTTCCTTGGCACTGCGCGCGGTGTGGCATTGCAGGCCGAGATTACGCAGGGTGTGCACCGATTGTTGCAGCGCCACCTGACTGTCATCGACCACCAGAATCCGCGCATTGCCGAGGACTTCGGCGTCTTCCATGGACAGGTCGGTCGGGGCCATTTCGATCTGCGCCGGGGCGATGCTGTGGATGACTTTTTCGATATCCAGCACTTGCACCAGTGTGCCGTCTACCGAGGTCACGCCAGTGATGTAAGCTCGCGAGCCGCCGGAGCCGAAGGGCGGCGGCTTGATGTCGGTGGTCAGGCAATGGACGATCTTGCTCACTGCCTGCACATGCAGGCCTTGCTTGGAACGGCTGACGTCGGTAACGATCAGGCAGCCGCCGTTCGGGTCTTCCAGCGGGCGTTCGCCGATGGCGCGGCTCAGGTCGATCACTGACAACGATGCACCGCGCAGAGACGCGATGCCTTTAACATGCGGATGCGACTCCGGCAGCTTGGTCAGCGGCGGGCAGGGGATGATTTCACTGACTTTCAGCAGGTTGATCGCCATCAGCTTGCCGCTGCGCAAGGTGAACAGCAGAAGCGAAAGTGAATCTGCGCGGGCTTTGGTGGAGGACATAAGAACCTTCTGTGGAAAAAGGTGATGGGCGAGGATGGAAATCGCCGGAAACCATTGATGCCGGGTTATCGGCGTCAAAAGGTGGGGCTTTAGGTCAGTTGTCGGCAGGAAAAAAACATCTGTGGCGAGGGGATTTATCCCCGTTGGGTCGCGTAGCGGCCCCAAAAGATGGGACTGCTGCGCAGTCCAGCGGGGATAAATCCCCTCGCCACAGGTCATCAAGCAAGCTACATGGCGTGGTTATTTCATGCCCAAGCGCTTGGCCATTCGCCCAAGATTAGCCCGGTCCACCCCCAGCTCCCGGGCCGCACTCGCCCAATTATCCTGATTACGCTCCAGCGCTGCGCTGATCAACCGCCGCTGGAACTCATCGGTGGCACTGCGCAAATCCCCGCTGATCATTGGCATCTCGTCAGGCAGACCCGCCGGAGCCGGCTCAACCACGTTATCCACAACCTCCCGCGGCAAATCCAGATCTGTCGCGCTCAAGCTGAGAATCTTCGGTCGCACTTTGCAATTGCCCAGCGCCTTCAATGCACTGCGCCCGATCAGGTGTTCCAGTTCGCGTACATTGCCCGGCCATGCGTAGGCGAGCAGCGCCTCCTGGGCGTCGGCGGTCAGGCGCAGGCTGTTGAGGCCCATGCGCGAGCGGTTCTGTTCAAGGAAAAAACCGCTGAGCAACAAGACATCGCGCCCGCGATCGCGCAGCGCCGGCACTCGCAGCGGGTACACGCTCAAACGGTGATAGAAGTCGGCACGGTAACGCCCGCTGCGCACCTCTTCGGCCAGATCGCGGTTGGTTGCCGCAATCAAGCGCACATCGACCTGATGCTCCTTGTCCGAGCCCAGTCGCTGCAACTGGCCGCTTTGCAGCACGCGGAGCAATTTGGCCTGCACGGTCAGCGACAATTCGCCGACTTCATCGAGAAACAAGGTGCCGCCGTTGGCCAGTTCGAACTTGCCGCGGCGGTCGCTGGTGGCGCCGGTGAAGGCGCCGCGCACATGGCCGAACAACTCGCTTTCTACCAGCGTGTCGGGCAGGGCGGCGCAGTTGAGGCTGATGATCGGCTGGTTGGCGCGCGGCGAGGCGGCATGGATGGCTTGGGCGACGAGTTCTTTGCCGACGCCCGTTTCACCGGTGATCAACACGGTCAAGTCGCTGCCACCGACCAGATTGATTTCTTCGATCAGGTGTTTGTGCGCCTTGCTTTGGCCGATCATCTCGCGGTGCTGCTGGCCGCTGGCCTGACGGTAAACCTCGGCGCGTTGATGCTCGTCTTCGGCGCGAATCGCCAGGCGCTCGATGCGCTCGGCGGCGTTGACCGTGGCCGCGGCGAGGCTGGCGAAGGCTTGCAAAGCATCGAGTTCGATCGGTTCGAAACGCTCCGGGTCCAGCGCATCGAGAGTGATCAGGCCCCACAGCTTTTCATCGACAAATAAAGGACAGCCGAGACAGTCGTGCACTTCAAGGTGCTCGTCGAGACCCTCGACCAAGCCGTCATAAGGGTCGGGCAAGTCGCTGTCGGCGGCGAAGCGCGTCGGCCCGGCGCCGCCCAGAAGAATCTCGAAACGCGGGTGCTCGCGGACCTTGAAGCGCCGGCCCAGAGTGTCGGTGCTTAAACCGTCGACCGCCAGCGGCACCAGGGATTCGCCATCCAGACGCAATAACGCCGCCGCATCGCAGGGCAACAGCGCGCGCATGGCTTCCAGAAGACGCCGGTAGCGCTCGCCCTCGGGCAGTTCGCGGGAAAGGTCAGCGACCAGGGGCAGCAAAGTGGTGAGTAACGATTTGGCGATCATAGGCTGCTAGTCAAAAAGACACGATGTAGTCGAGATGACTATACGGGGTATCGAGTCGATATGACTACTCAATGTTTAAGCTATTGATCTATAACGATTATTTAGTTGGCACGAAACCTGATACCGCTAAAGCAACTTTTCAAGAAAGCGCAGGAGTCACCTTATGCTTAGCGTTCAGGATCGTGCCATCATCAAATCCACCGTGCCTCTGCTCGAAAGCGGCGGTGAGGCGTTGATCAACCATTTCTACCGGATGATGCTGTCCGAGTACCCCGAAGTGCGCCCTCTGTTCAACCAGGCTCACCAGGCCAGTGGCGACCAGCCACGGGCGTTGGCCAACGGCGTCTTGATGTACGCCCGTCACATTGATCAGCTCGACCAGTTGGGCGATCTGGTGGCGAAGATCATCAACAAGCATGTGGCCCTGCAGATCCTGCCAGAGCATTATCCAATTGTCGGTGCCTGCCTGCTGCGCGCCATTTCCGAAGTACTTGGCGACGAGATCGCCACACCCGAAGTGATGAGCGCCTGGGGCGCGGCGTACGGGCAATTGGCCGACATCCTGATCGGTGCGGAAAGCGCCATTTATGACCAGAAGGAACAGGCCGTCGGCGGCTGGCGCGGTGCGCGGGAATTCATCGTCGCGGCCAAAGTGCAGGAAAGCGCTGAAATCACCTCGTTCTATTTCGAGCCTGCGGACAAAGGCCCGATTCTCGCGGCTGAACCGGGTCAGTACATCGGCATGAAGCTGATCCTCGACGGCGAAGAAATCCGCCGCAACTATTCGTTGTCGGCGCTGGCGAACAACGGTCAATACCGGATCAGCGTCAAGCGCGAGCCGGGTGGTCGCGCATCGAATTACTTGCATGATCAACTGCACGTTGGAGACAACATCCAACTGTTCCCGCCATCGGGCGAATTCACCTTGGCGGCGAGTGACAAACCGCTGGTGCTGATCAGCGGTGGCGTCGGCATCACTCCGACTCTGGCGATGCTCGAAGCGGCGCTGGCAACCGAGCGCCCTGTGCACTTTATCCACTGCGCGCGTAACGGCAGCGTTCACGCGTTCCGTGATTGGGTCGACGGCCTGGCGGCGCGTCATCCACAGCTCAAGCGCTTTTATTGCTACGCCGAAGAGGATGGCGTCAGCCCGGCGGCGGACAAGGTCGGCCTGCTCAGCGAAGCCTTGCTCGGCGAGTGGCTGCCGGCGCAGCGTGATGTCGATGCGTACTTCCTTGGGCCGAAAGGGTTCATGGGCGCGATCAAGCGGCACCTGAAAGCGCTGGGCGTGCCGGAACAGCAAAGCCGTTACGAGTTCTTTGGGCCGGCTGCTGCTTTGGAGTGATCTGACACCGAGTTGTCTCGTTCGCGAGCAGGCTCGCTCCCACAGGATTTGTGTTCGACACAATCCAGTGTGGGAGCGAGCCTGCTCGCGAATCGTTTGTGCGACGCAAACTCATGCCTCCCGTTGGAGGTTAATCATTCCTTAACCGCTCTATCGTTTATTGCCCCGGTGTAGACTTGCGACAATTTCAGCCGCCGGCCGGCTGGACCATGGACTTACAAGGGAAAGGCGATGAGCGAGGAAACGATTCGATTGGGCCGTGAGCGGCGTTATCTGGTGTTGCTGGGGATCATTTGCCTCGCGCTGATCGGTGGCGCGCTGTACATGCAGATCGTGCTTGGCGAAGCGCCGTGCCCGCTGTGCATTCTGCAGCGTTATGCGTTGCTGCTGATCGCCGTGTTCGCGTTCATCGGCGCGGCGATGCGCAGCCGTCGCAGCATCACCGTGTTCGAAACGCTGGTGGTGATCTGCGCGATTGCCGGGGCCGGCGTCGCCGGGCATCACGTGTACACCCAGTTCTATCCGGCGGTCAGTTGCGGCATCGATGTGTTGCAGCCGATTGTTGATGATCTGCCGCTGGCGAAAGTCTTCCCGCTGGGTTTTCAGGTTGACGGTTTCTGCTCGACGCCGTACCCGCCGATCCTCGGCCTGTCGCTGGCGCAATGGGCGCTGGTAGCGTTTGTGCTGGTGGTGATTCTGGTGCCGCTGCTGACCTCGCGTAATCGAAAAGCGCTGCGCTGAGTCAACTTTTCAGCACGGGTGCCGATAAACAAAACGCCCCGATTCTCCGCGAGGAAAATCGAGGCGTTTTGCATTTCAGAGCGCTGGTGAAAACGCCGTGACGAACGGCAATGAAGTGTGCGGCAAGTGTGCGACATGTTGTCACACGCGAGCTGTCGCAGGGGCTGGCGAAGCGCTCGATTGCTCGCCTGTTACATAAAAACATTGGCCAGTTTCGACGTTTTCGGGCTTTAGGACGCATGTCCCGGATCAGGCAGTTTTAACAGCCTCGGGCAACAGGCCAAAACCCTTGGATCATCGGGCTTTGCGCCGATCATGCAGACGTAGCAGGGTTGCGGAGCTGTCTGATTTGAGGCGCTTACACCTACAAATTTTGACGTTTTTGTTGAGAAACGATTTCGATAACATGGGCGACTTTTGCAAAAATGACGAGGGATTGTTGCTCTGAGTGATAAAAATTATTTCGGGATAAGACATGGTGTATAGGGCGCTACCTATCTACAATCGCCCGCACTGAATTCCCGGCACTGTTCAGCCTTTATTAAGGAACTGATCAGGAGGTCGGGTGTCGAGCGAGCCGCGAGGCTTTCGAGGCACCCAGGTGTCGGTGCCTTCCAACTTTCCGCACCAAATGGAATTGGTCTGTAACAAGGCCTTTGACCACGAATTCGAATAAGAACTGAACGCTGTCCCAAGGTTTTGTCGAGCGTGTGACGCGCGACGGGCGGCCCTTATTCAATCCAAAGAAAATGCCAACCCTTGGCAGGGTGAAGTGTTGGCGATCAAAACCCAACTGCATTGCGCAAGCTGCTTTAGAGGTCGTGAGATGAGTAAAAACAGGTACCCCAGATTACTAGGCCTAGTGCCGCTGCTCGGCACGTTGCTGCTGGGAGGCTGCAACATGACCTTGCTCAATCCAACGGGCCAGGTCGGCCTGGAACAGCGCAACCTGATCATCACCGCCACGCTGCTGATGCTGTTGGTCGTCGTGCCGGTCATCGTCATGACCTTCCTGTTTGCCTGGAAGTACCGCGCTTCGAACAAGAACGCTGTCTACACGCCGAAGTGGTCGCACTCGACCAAAATCGAAGTGGCGGTATGGACCATCCCGGTGCTGATCATCATCGCCCTGGGTTACATCACTTACATCTCGACTCACGAGCTGGACCCGTATCGTCCGATCGAGTCTGACGTCAAGCCTGTGACCATCGAAGTTGTCGCGCTGGACTGGAAGTGGCTGTTCATCTACCCGGAACAAGGCATTGCCACGGTCAACAAGATCGTGTTCCCGGCGCACACGCCAATCAACTTCAAGATCACCTCTGACGCTGTGATGAACTCGTTCTTCATCCCGGGTCTGGGCGGCCAGATCTACGCGATGGCGGGCATGCAGACCAAGCTGCACCTGATCGCCGACCGCAACGCTGAAATGGACGGTATCTCCGCCAACTACAGCGGCGCCGGTTTCACCGGTATGAAATTCAAGGCTATCTCCACCACTCAGGAAGATTTCGACGCCTGGGTAAGTGAAGTCAAGAAGTCACCTAAACAGCTTGATCAAGCTGAATACGCGGCCCTTGCCAAACCGAGCCAGAACAACCCAGTCGAGCTCTACTCGTCGGTCACGCCGAACCAGTTCCAGATCATCGTCGACAAGTACGAAGGTATGAAGCCGGGCAAGCCGCTGAAGCACGAGAAGAAAGAGAAAGAAGTGGCGGCCACGGATATTGACGCGGGTTCGCATTCAGCTGCCGGGGCAGAGGAGTAAACGATGTTTGGTAAATTAAGTTGGGAAGCAGTCCCATTCCACGAGCCGATCGTGATGGTGACCATCGCCATGATCGCCCTCGGCGGTCTGGCGCTGTTCGCTGCGATCACTTATTTCAAGAAGTGGACGTACCTGTGGACCGAGTGGCTGACTTCGGTCGACCACAAGAAAATCGGCGTGATGTACATCATCGTCGCCATGGTCATGCTGCTGCGCGGCTTTGCCGACGCGATCATGATGCGTACCCAGTTGGCCATGGCCACCGAGGGTTCGCCTGGCTACCTGCCACCTGAACACTATGACCAGATCTTCACCGCTCACGGTGTGATCATGATCATCTTCATGGCGATGCCATTCTTCACCGGCCTGATGAACCTTGCAGTGCCGCTGCAGATCGGCGCGCGTGACGTTGCGTTCCCGTTCCTGAACTCCCTGAGCTTCTGGCTGCTGGTGTCCGGCGTTGTGCTGATCAACCTGTCCCTGGGCGTCGGCGAATTCGCCAAGACCGGTTGGGTTGCCTATCCGCCGCTGTCGGGTCTGCAATACAGCCCTGGCGTGGGCATGGACTACTACATCTGGGCGCTACAGCTATCCGGGTTGGGTACAACGCTGACGGGGGTCAACTTCCTCGCCACCGTGCTGAAAATGCGTACCCCTGGCATGAAGCTGATGGACATGCCGATCTTCACCTGGACCTGCACCTGGGCCAACGTTCTGATCGTGGCTTCGTTCCCGATCCTGACCGCGACCCTGGCACTGCTGACCCTTGACCGTTACATGGATTTCCACATTTTCACCAATGAACTTGGTGGCAATCCGATGATGTACGTCAACCTGTTCTGGGCGTGGGGCCACCCTGAGGTTTACATCCTGATCCTGCCGGCCTTCGGCATCTTCTCGGAAGTGATCTCGGCGTTCACCGGCAAGAAACTGTTCGGCCACCACTCGATGATCTACGCCTCGGGCGCAATCTCGGTGCTGGGCTTCATGGTATGGCTGCACCACTTCTTCACCATGGGTTCGGGTGCAAGCGTCAACGCCTTCTTCGGTCTGGCGACGATGCTGATTTCCATCCCGACGGGTGTGAAACTGTTCAACTGGCTCTTCACCATCTACCAGGGCCGTCTGCGTTTCACCAGCCAGGTGCTGTGGACCCTGGGCTTCATGGTGACCTTCGCCATCGGCGGCATGACCGGCGTACTGCTGGCCATCCCGGGTGCTGACTTCGTGCTGCACAACAGCCTGTTCGTGATCGCACACTTCCACAACGTGATCATCGGCGGTGCGGTATTCGGTTACATCGCAGGCTTTGCGTTCTACTTCCCGAAAGCGTTCGGCTTCAAGCTGCACGAAGGCTGGGGCAAAGCAGCGTTCTGGTTCTGGATCTCGGGCTTCTTCGTCGCGTTCATGCCGCTCTATGCACTGGGCTTCATGGGCATGACCCGTCGTCTGAACGCCACCACCAACCCTGAGTGGGTACCGTACCTGTACGTTGCCATGTTCGGTGCGGTGATGATCGCTGTCGGTATCGCCTGCCAACTGATCCAGCTGTACGTCAGTGTGCGTGACCGCAACAAGCCAGAGAACATGTGCGAACACGGCGACCCGTGGAATGCACACACCCTGGAATGGTCGACCTCGTCGCCACCACCGTTCTACAACTTCGCTGTGCTGCCTAAGGCCGACTGCATCGACCCGTTCACCGAAGCCAAGGAAAACGGTACCGCGTACCAGCGTCCGGCCAAGTACGAGCCGATCCACATGCCGAACAACACCGCCACAGGCGTGGTGATGGGCGCGCTGTTGACCGTCTTCGGTTTCGCGATGATCTGGCACATCTGGTGGCTGGCGATCGCGAGCCTGGTGGGCACCGTCGTTTACTTCGTGATCCACGCTGCACGTGACGACCAGGGCTATATGGTTCCGGTTGAAACGATCGAGCGTATCGAAGCCGAGCAGCACAAGCGTCTGGTCGCGGCAGGGAAAATCCCGGCCAATGCCACCCGTGTTGAAACCTCGTTGGAACAGGCTTAAACCATGTCGAACTTAGTGACCAATGTTGGACACGCCCATGGTGACCATGGGCACGATGACCATCACCACGACTCGGGCGAGATGACCGTATACGGTTTCTGGCTCTACCTGATGACCGACTGCATTCTGTTTGCGTCGATTTTCGCGGTGTACGCAGTACTGGTAAACAACGTTGCCGGTGGCCCGTCGGGCCACGACATCTTCGAACTGCCTTACGTGCTGGGCGAAACCGCTCTGCTGTTGTTCAGTTCGATCACCTACGGCTTCGCCATGCTGGCGTTGTACAAAGGCAAGAAGCAGGCGGTCCTGGGCTGGTTGTTCATGACCTTCCTGCTCGGCGCGGGCTTCATCGCCATGGAGATCAACGAGTTCCACCTGCTGATCTCCGAGGGCTTCGGTCCTAGCCGTTCGGGCTTCCTGTCGGCGTTCTTCACCCTGGTCGGTACTCACGGTCTGCACGTTTCGGCCGGTCTGATCTGGATGGGCGTCATGATGTACCAGGTCAACAAGCATGGCCTGACGGCGACCAACAAGACCCGTCTGAGCTGCCTGAGCCTGTTCTGGCACTTCCTGGACGTGGTGTGGATCTGCGTATTCACCGTTGTTTACCTGATGGGGACCCTGTAATGGCTAATGCACACTCCCATGACAGCCACGATGCTGGCCACGGCAGCGTAAAGTCGTACGCCATCGGCTTCATCCTGTCGGTGATCCTGACTGTGATCCCGTTCGGCCTGGTGATGTACCCGACCCTGCCGAAGTCCACCACGTTGGCGATCGTTCTGCTGTTCGCAGTGATCCAGGTGATCGTTCACCTGTATTACTTCCTGCACCTGGACCGTTCCATTGCTCAGCGTAACAACGTGATCGCGTTCGTCTTCACGGCGATTGTGATCGTGCTGCTGGTTGGCCTGTCGCTGTGGATCATGTTCAGCATCCACACGTACATGATGGCGAAGTGAGGTAGACCCGATGTCGCTCAAGCACTTTATCCAAATCACCAAACCGGGGATCATTTTCGGTAACGTGCTTTCTGTGGCAGGCGGGTTCTTCCTGGCCTCGAAAGGGCATGTCGATCTGGCGGTGTTTCTGGCCGCTATGATCGGTACTTCCCTGGTCGTGGCCTCCGGTTGCGTGTTCAACAACTGCATCGACCGCGACATCGACCTGAAGATGGAACGCACCAAGAACCGTGTGCTGGTCCAGGGCCTGATCTCCCTGAAACTGGCACTGGTTTACGCGACCATTCTGGGTGTTCTCGGCGTTGCGTTGTTGTACAAGGTGGCCAACCCGTTGGCCGCGCTGTTCGCAATCATCGGCTTCGTGATCTACGTCGGCTTCTACAGCCTGTACCTCAAGCGCAAGTCGGTTCACGGCACGCTGGTGGGCAGTCTGTCGGGCGCCATGCCGCCAGTGATCGGTTACGTCGCCGTGACCAACAGCTTCGACATGGCTGCACTGACGCTGCTGGTGATGTTCAGCCTGTGGCAGATGCCGCATTCCTACGCCATCGCGATTTTCCGCTTCAACGATTACCTGGCCGCATCGATTCCGGTGTTGCCAGTGAAGCGCGGCATTCAAGTGGCCAAGAAGCACATCCTGCTCTACATCCTGGCGTTCCTCGTGGCGACCTTGATGCTGACCTTCAGCGGCTACGCCGGCATGAGCTACCTCGCCGTCGCCGCGGCCATGGGCATGTACTGGCTGTACATGGCCTGGACCGGCTACAAGGCAGTGGATGACACAGTCTGGGCACGCAAGCTGTTCGTGTTCTCGATCTTCACCATCACTGCGTTGAGCGTCATGATGTCACTGGACTTCAAGGTGCCGGGCGAGCTGCTGCTGACGTACGCGCCGTAAGGTTGCAGGCTTCATGAAAAACCCCGCACATTGAGAGATGTGCGGGGTTTTTTGTTGGCTGGCTTTAGGACGTGCCGATTTGCTTGCTTCTTGGTCCAACAGCTTGTCGCGGTGGCTTGATGGGTGTGTAAGCTAATCCCACATTTATGCAGGTGGTGAGACAGTCACCCGCCTCATGAACTCATCAAACAGCGGAACGGTGAATGCTATGAGTGAATATTCCGGACTGTAGATCATGCCCTTTTTGATCAGGCTATCGCGTACCGGGCCCAGGCTCGTAGCGTTTCGCCCCAGCGCTTTAGCTACATCGGCAGAGCGTTGTGGTCCTTCTCCCAACTCGGCAAGACAACGCATGTATTCCCTTTCAGCCGGCGTGGTGCGATCAAAGCGGACCCTGAAAAAAGACTCGTCAAGTTTACGGATGCTTTCCTCTGTCGCTGCCTGCGCATCTGCCTCGGTTATGGACTGTTCTTTGGCAATGTTCCAAGCGGTATAGCCCCACTCCTGCAAAAAATAGGGATAGCCGTGGGTTTTTTCAAAAATCTCGCGCAATGCGCCGTCAGAGATGCTCGCGCCTTCTTCTTCAACAGGATCACGTAAGGCTTTCCAGGCATCTATCTCTAATAGAGCGCCCAGACGAGGAAACTCGAATAGTCGCTCAGCATAACTTTTGGCATCGCCCGCTTGCCCCGCAAGCTGCGGGAGACCCGCACCAAAAAGGATCAGAGGCAGAGCAGCCTGATTAACTGCGTGGATGCCGCGGATAAGCGCGCCCAGCTCGTCTTTGGAAAGATACTGTAATTCATCAATCAAAATGGCGACGGGTGTCCCTGCGTCCCTTGCCGCCTCCGCTGTTGCTATCAGGACGTCACGCAGATCATCTTCCAGATTGCCACTGTCGGCATAGCCAGCTTCGGAGTCTCCGCCAAGCGTAACTTCGGCCCCACCCGCTGCAATAGTGATATTGCCGATAAAGCTACGAAGTATGCGTATCCCTCTTTTGACCGCCTCGACCGTGCTCTGCACTCGGTCCAAACGCAATAGCACGCGGCGTAATACCGGAATCAGAAGCTGTTTCAACTCAGCTCCATCGTGAGCCTCCTGCATTTCGGCGAGATAACCCAATGCTAAAGCCCGGTCTTTGATCTGATTCAGGAGTACCGTTTTTCCGACACCGCGTAAGCCTAATATCATCAAGGATTTGGCGTGCTTGCCGCGCTTCGTGCGCGCCAATGCAGTATCTGCCGTTTCCAGTACTTCCGATCGCCCCGCTAACTCCGGTGGGGAAACACCTGCTCCGGGGTTGAAGGGGTTGGTATTCTTGTCCACAGCTTGATCTCATATGGAAATATTCATACTTATAGTGATAAATCGCTATAACTGCAAATAAGTAGCTAAAGTACTTAGCACCAAGGCTGATTGCTTGGTTCGTTTCCCTATGACACTAGGTTTGCTGTCGGATGGAGACAATCGTAGCGATGTGCCCGCTCGACTGGCTTTAGTGTGGCGGGAGAGCCGAAGTGTTTTAAAACCGGCCTCTGTATAGGCTGGTTGCTCAGTGCAGGTAAAAGACCTAAATTTGGATCCAGATATGTCATCTGCACGTCCGCGATCCTGATGCGGGCTACAACTGGCTAAACAATTGGCTTAACTCAAAAGGCTGGGCGCAATGACCGAACGGATGACCTGCGATGAGCGCTTTATCGCCCTGGCCGAAGAACTGAGCTACGACATCTATGGCGAGAACACCGTCGGTGGCAATTACGCGCCGCTGATTCGTCATCACGATGAGCTTTACATCAGCGGCATGGTGCCGCGGGTCAATGGCAAGATTCTGTACCCAGGCCGGGTAGGGCTAGAGTTGAGTCTCAAGGATGCGCAAGCCGCCGCAAGCATCAGCGCAATGCGTTGCCTGGCGCTTATCGTTGATGCGGTGGGTTCTCTGGACAAGATCCGTGCGTTGTTGCGGGTCACGGTGTATGTAAAGTCCACGGCTGATTTCGTTGACCTGAGCGAAGTGGCCAATGGTGCATCTGATGTGTTCAGCCATGTACTGGGGGACGCCGGGCGGCATACGCGCACGACCATTGGTGTGTATCAGTTGCCGAAGAATGCGGCGATTGAAGTGGACATGATTGCGGCGTTGCATCCATCGGCTTGAGGTCGTAGCGGCTCAAACAAAAAGCCCCGCCTGATCATTCAGTGCGGGGCTTTTCGTTAAGCGCTCGCCAGATTACTGCGCCGCGATGCTGTACCCCTCAAACGCGGTCTGCTGTTGCAGCGCGGTGATGATGTTCTTGCGGTTCACAGCCTGTTCCGTGCCGGCGTTATCGACGAAGGTTTCGCTTTCCAGCTCGGCTTCATCGCCTTCGCCCACGAAGGTGAAGCCCAGAAATTCCAGCGCCTCACGGTCGACGTTCAGACGCGAACGCGGGGTGCGCATTGGCAGGGTTACGCTGGCGCCGTCCTTGCTGATAGTGAAGATTTCGACTTCTTTCTTCTTTGCAGCCTTGCTCTTGCCGCCGCTCGGATTGCTGATCGCCTGATGGGTCTGATTCAGCACTTTCAGCGCCAGGCCATAAACGATTTCCTGAAACGCCGGATCGTCCTTGAAGCTGGACAGAATGCGCCCGATCGAGAATTTGCTGCTCAGATCCTCCAGCGCGGCGATGTCCGCTGCCTCTGCGTCTTTCAGACGCTTGAGTTCGCCCATCAGCTCGTACGCCTTATCGTCATCAAAGCTGTCATGCGCCTGACGGATCGCCGCACGCAACTCGCGGATCTGGTCGCTTTCGCGGGTCGACTGGAACGCGTCCAGGACCATCTCGCTGATGATTTTGGCTTGTGGCAGGTGTTGTGAAAGATTGATGGAGTTTTCGTATTCCGCTTTGGACGACTGGGTGACTACGGATTCAGCGGTGTTGAAATCGGACATTGAAATTTCACTACTTTTTAACTTGGGTTGAGACGAGAAAGCACGAGGTCTTTTTCAGGCCGACTAATTTAGGGGAGCGGGGCGGCGTTGTCACGGAGCAACGGTCTGGTGGTCGGGTTTTTTCAATGGCCCGGTCATTTCCCGTTCATGGCATCTTGCGGCTTGCCCCAAGTGCGCATCGCAAATTCGACAAACCGTCTCAGCTTCGGCAGTCGATAGCGATCCTGCGCATACAACAGGTGCATCGGCCGGCTCGGTGGCTGGTAATCGGCCATGACCTTGACCAGTTTGCCGTCGCGCAGATCCTGTTCCACCAGCGCATCGGGCAACATCATGATCCCCATGCCATTGCGCGCTGCCTGGTGCAAGCCGGCAGAGCTGTTGATCAGCATCGGCCCGCTCACGTCGACGAGCACTTCGCCTTCCGGGCCGCTGAGGCGCCAGCGTTTTTCCACCGATTGCCAATCGTCGCCGGCAGGGTAGGCGAAGGACAGGCAATCGTGTTGCTGCAGGTCCTGTGGCGTGTGCGGCATGCCGCGTCGCGCTATGTATTGCGGGGAGGCGCAGACCGTCAGGGTGTAGTCGATCAAGGGCCGGGCGATCAGGTTGGATTGGTCGAAATTGCCCAACCGGAACGCGACATCGAGGCCGTTCTCCAGCAGATCCGGGCGGCGGTTGGTCAACACCACGTCCAGTTTCACTTGCGGATACAGCAAGGCATATTCGCTGAGGGCCGGGGTCAGTCGTTCGACGCCAAAGGTCAGTGGCGCGGCAATACGCAGCAAGCCGCGCGGCTCGTCCAGCGCTTGTTCGGCAAGGCGTTCGGAGTCGGCCACCAAGCCAAGCACTTCCAGACAACGTTGATAATAGACGCTGCCGAATTCGGTCAGCCGCTGGCGGCGGGTGGTGCGTTGCAACAGTTGTACGCCGAGCCGTTGCTCCAGCGCGCGCAGGTGATTTCCGACCATCGTTGTCGACATTTCGCACTCCGAGGCGGCTGCCGTCATGCTCCCGGTTTCGACCACTTTGACGTAGACGCCCATCGACTGGAACAAATCCATTATCAAGCTCAGCTTTTAAATGATTGAAGTTTTCATGAGTTTATCCAGCTCAGGTGGCTAACCATACTGCAAACACACCGACCTGCACTGGAGTTTCGCGTCATGACCGCCGCCCTGATGAACACCTACCAACCCCTGGCCCTGAGTTTCACCAAAGGCCTGGGCACGCGCCTGTGGGATCAGGCGGGGCGTGAATATCTGGATGCGGTGGCCGGTGTTGCCGTGACCAACGTCGGCCACTCGCATCCGCGGATTGTTTCGGCGATCAGCGAGCAGGCGGGATTGCTGCTGCACACCTCCAATCTGTACAGCATCGACTGGCAGCAACAACTGGCCAAACGGCTGGCAGCGTTGTCGGGTATGCAGCGGGCGTTCTTCAACAACTCCGGCGCCGAAGCCAACGAGACAGCACTGAAACTGGCGCGACTGTACGGCTGGCGCAAAGGCATCGAGCAGCCGCTGGTGGTGGTCATGGCCAACGCTTTTCATGGCCGCACCCTCGGCACTTTATCCGCCAGCGATGGCCCGGCGGTGCGCCTGGGTTTCAACGAACTGCCGGGGGATTTCGTCAAAGTGCCGTTCGGCGATCTCGCTGCGCTGGAGCAAGTACAGCGCAAACACGGGGCGCGCATCGTGGCGATTCTGGTCGAACCGATCCAGGGCGAAAGCGGCGTACAAATCGCACCGCCCGGCTACCTCAAAGCCTTGCGTGAACTGTGCAATCGCCACGCGTGGCTGCTGATGCTCGACGAAATTCAGACCGGCATTGGCCGCACCGGGCGGTGGTTTGCCTTTCAACACGAAGGCATCATTCCCGATGTCATGACCCTGGCCAAAGGCCTGGGCAACGGCGTGCCGATCGGCGCCTGTCTGGCACGCGGCCACGCGGCGGATCTGTTCACTCCGGGCAGCCACGGCAGCACTTTCGGCGGTAATCCACTGGCTTGCCGGGTCGGCTGCACGGTGCTGGATATCATTGAAGAACAAGGTCTGCTGGAGAATGCGCGGGGGCAGGGCGAGCGGCTGTTGGAACGCCTGCGCGCGGAACTGGCGGACAATCCGAATGTGCTGGCGATTCGTGGGCAGGGATTGATGATCGGCGTCGAGCTGAAACAACCGGTGCGCGACCTGACGCTGATTGCGGCGCGGGATCATGGCTTGTTGATCAACGTGACTCGGGGCAAGACGATACGGTTGCTGCCACCGTTGACGATTGATGAGCGGGAGGTGGGGATGATTGTCAGAGGGGTTAGGCGTGCTCTGACGGCGCATTGATTGGTCTGCGCAAAACCCTGTGGGAGCGAGCCTGCTCGCGAAAGGGGTCTATATTCAAAGTAGGCATCGACTGAAATTGCGCCTTCGCGAGCAGGCTCGCTCCCACAGGTCAGTGCGTGGCATTAGTCTGGCGCATCCTTGGACTCCGGCGCCAACATCCTCGTCTTTATCGCCCCATTCGAGTTGTGCTGAACAATCTCGCTCGGCTGCCCCTGTTCATTGAAAAACACCTGTCCGATCCCCGCCGAATTCCACAGCCGTTCCCCGGCCTCGGCGTGTTCCGGGGTGTACGGCACGATGCGCATCAGCCGGCGCTTGGTGAACCAGTTCAACGGTGAACGCGGTGAGTAGAGCCAGCGGTTGAGGCGGTCGAACCATTCCAGCAGCGTCGGTGGAAACTCGTTCTTGATGCCGCTGCTGGTGATCTGCCAGATTCGCGGGCCGGCCTTGCGGTGTCGGATCAGTACCTCGTAGACGAAGGAATAATGCACATCGCCTGACAGCACCACGTAGTTCCCCGGGGTGCGCGAGTGTCGGAAAATGTTCAGGATCACCTGCGCGGCGCCGCGGTGGGCCATCCAGTTTTCCGCGTCGACCAGCAGTGGATAACCGCACCAGCTGAACACCTTTTGCACGGTTTCAATCAGCTTCACACCAAAGATCGGCGCCGGCGAAACGATGATCGCCGAAGGGTGATCAAGCAATTCCTGCTGCAATTCGCTCAAGGCTTCCCAGTCGAGCAGGCCCGACGGTTGCTTGAGGGCCATTTCGCTGCGCCAGCGCCGGGTGCGCGTGTCAATCACCACCAATGCCGGACTGCTCGGCAGCACGAAATGCCACTGCTGAAAACGCAGCAACTGATCAATCAGATCGTCCTGCACTGGCATGTCCAGATAGCAGTCGTCACCGCTGGCGCTCAGCTGCGCGGTCTGCGCCAATACATCCTTGAAAGCATCCGGGTTATTGCCCCAGCCCTGACACAACATATAAGCAATCAGCGCATTGCCGATGATGCGCTTGGAGAACGGATGGCCGTAGGCCGTTTCTTCCCACTGCGCGGATAGATTCCAGTCATCGGTGATGTCGTGATCGTCGAAAATCATCAGGCTCGGCAGATGTGCCAGCGCCCGCGCAACGTTGCCAAGGCCAGCCTTGAAAACATCGATGCGCGTCTGTTCAAGGGTGTAACGCTTGAGGCGTTCGGGTGTCAGCGCCGGCGCGGTCGGGTTGATTAGCGTCCAGGGTGTCGGCGACCAGACCAGCATGTACATCGCCATGACTTCGGCGAACGTCACCAAGTGGTTGTCGGCGCTGCTGCTGGTGAAAATTGGCTTACGCGCGCCGCCGAAAAATCGCTCGCGCAAAGTCTCGTTGCTTTCCAGCGCCGGTAACAAATCCGCACGGTGGTAGTAACTGGCCGGGTGTTCGTAGAGCTTGGCGCTGTCGCTGACCACGGCACCCTCGAGGTGCTCGTCGAACAGACCGAGCCGTTCGATCAGCGCATGAATTGCCCGCAACATCGGCCCGGCGACATCGTCGGCGTAGACCTGATCGCCGCTCATCATCAGCAGCGCCGGACGTTGTTGCGCGTCGGTTTCGTCGGCCAACAGTTGATCGACGCAGAGCAAACCATCGGTGGCCGGGTGATGCGGCTTGCGGCAGGAACCGTGCAGCAGTTGATCGATCCGCGAACGCACCACAAGGTTGGCTGAGGTGGCGCCGGCGTAAAGCAGATGCGGCGCCCATTCCGCGATGCCGTTGCTGCCGTCGATCAGCAGGTCGTAGTCGATAAGAGTGTCGCAGGGCAGGGCGCTTTCCAGTTGAACGTCAATCAGATGCACAAAGGCATGACGGCCTACGGGAATGACCGTGCATTTCCCCGCATTGAGGGGAATGTCTCCTACACCTTGCAGGCGCAAGGTCAGCGACAATTCACGCGTGCCCACCAGCCACAGCACCACGCGCGTCGGCTCCAGTCGCCGCAGCAGCGGGCCGGCGACAATGGCGGGCAATGGGGTCAAGTCATCAAGTGTTCGGGACATCCGCTTCAAGCTCTGGGCGCACAGCCGGCGATGATAACGCAGCCGGCGCCCGGAACGCTTAAGCGAGGCTTAAGTCGAGGTTTTCTGCAGATTCAACGCCAACAATCGCCACTCGCCTGACGACGCTTGCTCCTGCACCGAGCAGTCGAAACGGTAGGTGACATCGTCGCCATTCATGTTGCGCGCGGTCACGCTGTTGCTGAAGCTGTAGACCTGATCCTTGAAGCGCCTGGTAGTCAGCAACTGGCTGTCAGCGAAACGCGCCGAGGCCGGGAAGCGCAAAGTGCTGGTCACCAACGGGCTGCACATGACATAGGCGAGCATCGACTTGTCGCTGTCCGCATCGTGGCCGAGCTTTTTACTCAGTGCGGTAAGCGCTTTGCGACCCTCGGCATCACTTTGCTCCAGCACGGTTTGCTCCGCGATCGACTTCGGCGTACGGCTGGCGTAATTCGGTAGCAGGGCTGACTCGGGAGGCGACGGTTGATTACCAGGCTCGATAGGCGAAAAAGTCGGCGCGGCAGCAAGTTGAGCGGCGCTCGATTCGCTTTCAGGCAGCAGAGAAGTCGGCTCGACGTTTTGCGCCATAACGCGCTCGGGCAGCTCGTCTTTATAGGTGGAGGGAAACAGCGACAGCGTGATCGACAGCACCACCAGACCCACAATGAAACCACCTGCCGCGCCAACGATATTGCCGTAGAAAATATTCCAGCTACCGCGGTTCTTCACCACCCAGCGCCACATGAAACCCCAGACAGCGACGAACGCCAGAAAACGCAGAAACTCCATTTGATCCTTTCCTTACCTTTCAACAATCCAGGCGCGATGCTAGACGAACAATGAGCGCCGACGATGCGCGGCAAGATAGCAAAACGGACGCGTCGTCCGGTTACGGTTGCGGAAAATAATTCGCTGCCAGAAACATCAACGTGACCATGCCGGCGGCAAAACCAGAGGTCCCCGCGAGCAGTTGCCGGGCAACCGGATGCTCCGGCTGACGACGCTTGGCGATCCACAACCACACACCCGCCAGGACGCCCGCGCTGGTCATGAAGACCACCAGGCTGTTATGCAGTCCGGGCGCGGCCATCGTGGTACCGAACAGCCCGTCATAAATCAGCGTGAAAACGATGCCCATCACCACAGCGCTGCCAGCCCCGGCAACGTTGGCCAACGGCAGATTCCATTGCCCGCGCTGTCGCACCACCCAGAACCACATTGCAGCCATCGCCGCTAAACACAACACAGCATCCATCGGATTTCTTTCCTTGCCACAAGACAGAGGCGACAACTTGAGCGCCTGCAGAGAGTGGACGGCAAGATAGCAAAATAGTAGCGTCGCGCCATGCCTTCCCTGTAATGGACTACCCATGTTTTCCACAACCCGTTTGCTGCAACTGCTCGGCGCATTCACGCTTGTCGCCGTCACCACCCCGGCCTTCAGCTTCCCGAAAGAACATCCTCAAGTCAGCTGGGATTACTACCTCGCCAATTGCCAGCGGATGCAGGAAAAAATCGCCGACGTACAGAGCGGTCGCGTCTCCGCTGCCTATGAAGTGACGTCGGATCTGCAAAACAGCCTCGCCACCCAGAACGAACACCGCCCCAATCTGCTACCGCAACACCTCGGCTCCAGCGAGTACGCCCATTGCGAAAACGTTGCGGCCCATGCCGAGGCAACCCTCGCCCAAGGCGAAGCCGAGTACGCCGCGAAAAGGCAGCGCGACGCGCAAGAAGGCCGCGCCGCCCACGAAAACTCACCCGCCTACCGACGCGCCCGGTCCCTCGGTTACAGCGACGCCGGCGAGATCTCTTTTCTCAAACTTCACGAAGACACCGAAGGCGAAGCCCGCCTGAAAGCCATGCTGATCACCGTCGACGAAATCTGCGGCCAATACTTCCGCGCGACGCAGTATGTGAAGCCATACGTGATCTACGCCGTGCGACCATCGGATGGCGGCTGTGGCGAAGTGAAGCGTGTCGCGGTAGTTGGCGGCGGGTCGGTGGAGAAGGGCGACTACATTGATCAGAAGGGCGAGTTTCAATACCTGGGCTGGAAAAAACTGGTTGGCGCTGACGGCTTCCCAACAGATATTCGAGTGCTGAAAGCGCGTCGCTGATCAGAAAAAATACCGGGATGTTTTCTCAAGCAAGAGGATGGACAGATGATCGACTTCAACAACAAAGGCTTCTTCAAACTCAAGCAGAACGATGAGTACGCCGAGCGTGTAACCGCACTGCTACTGGAAGGAGAGCAAGTCATCGACGCCTACAAAGCCATGCGCGATGGCGTGGTGTTCACCAACAAACGCATCATCGCCGTCAACGTCCAGGGCATCACCGGCAGCAAGAAAGATTTCACCTCGCTGCCCTACAAGAACATCGTCGCCTACTCGGTAGAAACCTCAGGCACGTTCGATCTGGATTCGGAACTGGAAATCTACTTTTCGTCGCTGGGGAAAGTGAAATTCGAATTCACCGGCAAGACCTCAATGGTGGAAATCTCGAAGTACATTTCCAGCTATCTACTCTAAGAACCCACCGCGCGGCACTCAAAGAATGTCGCGCAAATACCCCTTCAGCGCGAGGATCGGCTGACCCAGTTGCTCCAGCGAGCGCGCCTGAGCAAACTCCGCCGACAACTTGTGCAGCTCCCGCCCCAACGGCTTCTCGACCCCGCCCAGCGCATCCAGCGCCAGGTTCAGGCATTCGTTCAGCTTGAACTGGATGGTCTGGACATCGCCGCGTTTGACCAACAACTCGAACACGTCCTTCTGGTAGTCGCCCATGGCCATGTCATCGCGCAGGATCGGGCTCAGCCCCTCTTCTTCATAGGCGAGTTTGAGCGAGAAAAGGGCGACGGTTTCCAGTGAGGTTTCCATGGGTGTCTTGTCGTATGAAGTGGAGGACTTGGAACCAATGCACTTACGGAAGACCGGTGGAGGTCTGCCGTGCGAGCGCGATTATACGGGCGGTGAATGCATTCAGGGCAACGAGCAATCGGTCAGCTTGCGTGGTTGTGGGATCCGCACTCACAGTCGCTGGCGCAGCATTGACATCCCCTTTGATACGGCGCTTTGATGACAAAGGCCTGAACATAAGTGGAGACCGCCATGGAATACGACAGGAAATTAATTGACGACACCGTCCTTGCCCTCTTGGCAGCTTGCAGCTCCGCCAGCGGCAATGCCTGGAAAGGGTATGACTTCGAAATCATGAACCGTTTGCACGAGCAGGGCTTGATCAGTGATCCGGTTAACAGGAACAAGTCGATCTGGCTGACGGAAGAAGGGCTGGAGCGGGGGCGGGAGATAGCTGAGCGGATGTTTGGAGCTAAGGCTGAGGTTGGGCATGTGTCCGATTCTGAGAGTTGAGTTCGTGTCGGGCTAACGAACGCGAGCGCGGCACGAACCACTTTCTTCCGGAGTCGCGAAGAAGGCAGGTTCGTTAATCGAGCGTATGCGTTGAATGGCCGAGAGCAGCTATCCAAGCCGAATATCGTGATAGGTTTGCCTTTCAAGGATTTTTTTGACAGGAGTCATCCATGGCTAATCCAGCCGCTCGTAAGAGCGATCCCTCCAGCTGTCCTGTTCCTGGGCACGGAACGAACCCCATCGCGACAGGCTCCCCTGACGTGTTTTTTGATGGTTTGTCCGCAGCTCGCCAAGGTGATACATGCACCTGCGGCAGTGCGCTCTCCTCGGGACTTTCCTCAACCGTTTTCATAAATGGCAAAAATGCTGCCACCCTCAATACGGGCGGTACGCACGGCAGCATCGTAATAGGTGGGTCGAACACAATCATCATTGGTGATACGCACATCCCTTGCGACTTTGTCCCGCCGGAACCTCTAATCGGACAAGCGAGATGGATTGGCTTCAAGATTCCCGCTGAGGAAAGCTATGAGGGATTGTCTTGTGTTGCGCACTTTGATGATGGTTCGTCACTAGCGGGCGTTTTCAACAAGGACAATGCGGTCAAATTTGCAAATCCAACCGGCAAGACGTGCTTGATGCTCAGGTTTGAAGAAGAACAGACGGCAGAAGGCTCATCTCTCACCGAAAGCCTTCTGAGCAAAATATTGGGATAAGGATTGTCCTATGACCGAGCCGTACATTGTGACAGGCAGCTACGTAGTCCAGCGCGAGCACGCCCTGCAAGACTCGCCACTCGACAGGGCGTTAGAGCTGATGGAGGGTTCTGCGCTTAGATTTTCACTGGATGCGATCTCTGATGAAAAGATCAGGGCGAGCTATACCAAGAACATCAAGCGTATGTCTCAGCAGGTCAGAGACGACGTGAAAGCGGGGAGGATTACGGCGCAAGAAGGTGTGAAGTTTAGTCATGAGATGCGAAACAAAATCATGATGGAACATCGTAAATTCACGTCAGCGCAGGGCTTGGCGATCGCTCAGAGGAAGAAGAAAGATGGGAAGGGACTGAAAACACTGTTGGATATCTACTCTGAAAACTTGTTTCAGAAGGGGTACGACAGTCTTTCAGACGTAGAGAAAAACAAAGTTCACTACGCCATCCTGGAGTCTTCCGGGCGTGATAATGCGAGATTTACGGCCGGCACCAAAAAAATGCTGGTCATGGGCAAACTTGGTGTTCTCGTTACGGCAGCCCTGGCAACCTATCAAATTTTGAAGGCTGACAACAAACCCAAAGAAGCCGCTCGCCAGGGCATCATTGTTGGTACGGGCGCGGTCGGCGGTGTTCTTGCCGGGATGGGCGTAAGCGCACTCTGCGGCCCAGGCGCGCCCATTTGTGCAATAGCGGTTGTCTTGGCAGGAACAATCGCCGGTGGTGTTGCAGGCGAAGCGGTAGCGAGTTCATTGGACGAAGAGTTAGAGGAGCTCACTCATTGGGACATCTTCTGACTGAGCCACTACTGACAAAAGTCAGAGCCGCGCTTTCCGAGCCATTCAATGATTTCCCCGTTGAATATGATTATTTGGCGAATAAGGTGAGAGGCGTCGACCCTGAAATCCTTTACTCAATTCTTTATTCAGAGGTCGCGCCGGTGTGCTTTACCAATCTCGTTGCAGCTGTGCCTCCGATATGGACGGGTTTCGACCCCGACATACTCAGAGAATCGATTGAGGAAAGGCTGGCAGCTAGAGAGCGAAACTGGTTTCGTCGCCAGTTCGATAAAGTGCTGGTTCGTTGGCTGAAGTACGAATACGCGTACATCTGGAAGGAAATCGCAAGCAGGCTTTGAACTCGAACTGTTATGGGAACGGGCGATGGTGACAGGGAGTTGGCCGTGGGAAAACCTGAGGCACGTAACGATCCGGCCAGTTCCCCAGCGTCAGGACATGGAGTCAAAGCCATTGCTCCTGGTTGACTGAGGTGTTTTTTGATGGGCTTCTTGCCCCTGGACGGTTGGGCATTTTGCTATCCGGTGGCCGCTGGCTCCGGCGCCGGAAGAGTGAGAAGCTGATTGCCCTGATTGTTTTGGAACAAAGGCAACGAACAGCCCTTCACTTTCCCCCAGACGAAAAAAAAGGCCCTGCTTTCGCAAGACCTTTTTCTCTGTGTTGGTGCCCGAGGGAGACTGTCGGGTTCCATGTATTACGTGGCTTGCAGGGGGATTATGCATTTAGGGATACAAGTGGGGATACAGCGTTATCAAGGCTGGTACCTTTGCTCCGATACGTTTCCATCGGGTTGCGTAAGTCTAGCGGTGCTCCCCGGCAGTTAGCTGATGATTGGGTCCAAAGTGCAGCACATGATCACAGCATTACCATCCGTGCCGTTGATAATGATGCTCAAGAGCTTCGCGACTGGGGCGGAGAGTGGGATCGCTCGGTAAGTGTGCTTTCTTTCCATGCCGGCTAGCTGTCATGTTTTTGTCGGCTGTTGAGTAGTGGCCGTCTGTCATATCTGGGTCGCAATATCGAATTAAACCGTCATGAGTGACAGTTATGAATCCGCAATCGAAAAGCCGATGATGCGATGTGCATAGCAGCATCCCATTCTGTGGATCGAGGCGTTGGCTTGGGGTCGCTAGGCTCCAAGGGATGATGTGTGCGGCATCGAGTGCTTGGTAGAAACTCAACCGACACATCGCGCACTGTTGTCCATACGCTAGTACTAATGCTCGCTTGAAGATTGTCTGCGCTATCCCACGAACTTTGACCTTCGCATAGATCTCCTCGCGTTTTTCGGGTTGCTCAATGAGAGATTGAGCTAATGAGTCCGGAGTATCGGAAACACCAAAGGCTTCATAAGGATTGGGAACTTGGCTCCAATCGTAGTCAAAAACAAGCTGGTGCGCCGTATCGATATCATCCAGTCCCCACCCTATGAATCCGGTACCAGGAAGGCCTGATTTTGCTCCCACAACGATGGATGAGAGCGGAGGTAGATCCGATTCGATGCAGTATCTCTGTATCGGGTCGAGTGCCCAACGCATTGATAGCGGATTGGTCTGCACCGAAGGCGACAGCTGTCCGTATGTGGGTGTCTCCCTTCTGGATGCGGCTTCAACAAGTAGAGGCCACAGAATGCCCGCAGCATGGAACCAGTTTCTTCCTTCCACATTTCTCTCCTATGAATATGAAGCTGTACGGTTGAACCGGCCGGCCAAGTTGTAAATGCAATTGATCCTATCAGCGTTTAGGTCAGCGAAAGAGGATAACCGGAATCACCACGCACCTACGTGCCTTGCTATCACGGGCTTGAGCAAACGTTGGCAAAGGTAGAATTTCGAGGCACGTGAGCTATTGCGTAAGACTCTGTGGAGAAAATCTGCTGGGGACCCTGGGCGATTCCATACGGTACGGGGTCGGAAACCCGCGGGATCTTGTTAGTAGGAGGTACTCCAGCTTACTGAAATTTCAACGTTGAAATTGAAAGGATCTTGAAGAAAAAAGGACATCGTTACCGTATTGGTAAAGGTGATCACAGACCGTTCATTTCGTAGGGCAAATGCACGGGTGAACAGGCAGTTGACTAAGCTGGTAGCTCTCCCGCTAACAAAGTCTGGCGGGTTGCCGACACCGTACTAGTGGTAAATCCGTAGGACCGACTCATCCTCATCCCCCTCGACCTGGCGGGGCTAAGTGGACTTCAGGTGATGTCTGTGCAGGTCTCGCGATCATGCATGATCCGCCGCTGATGGCTACCATGCTCATGGGTCTTAGGGGCGCATGATGCTTACCATGTCTAGCTATATGTAGGTGTTACTGGTGTTACGCGTGTGACAATTTTCTGTAACTATCTGATTTAATTGATTTTTAGTCGCGTTACATCTCGACGAAAGGTCAGGATGCTAGGGTGTTACTGCTGGAGTCTGTGTTACATCGAATGCCCATTTGGAGCTGCACCGTGGATTCTTACACACATAAGCGAACGTTGAGCTCCTCCGAAAAGAAGGCGTTCTTGGAAAGTGTATGGATTTAGGCGAGCTCCCCCCCCCATGTCCGGATGCTAACAGCGTGCTCGTGTGTGATAATCCGCTACCCTAAATGTTGGGGATAACCTCCCAAGGCAGCCCACTGAAGGTTCTGAAATTTCCTCTTTATGTCTACCAATACCCACGCAGCCCAAGACATCGGCGCCAAACTCTGGTCGCTCTGCCATGTTTTACGCGACGATGGTGTCACTTATCACCAATACCTAGGTGAGCTGACCTATCTCCTTTTCTTGAAAATGATGAAGGAGACTGGGCAAGAAGGGCAGCTCAGGGTTTGGAAGCGCCCGAAGAGAGGCGCTCCTATTGAGGAGATCGCTGGCGCCCGATGGGATGACCTCATTAGTGCCCTGCCGTCCGAACGCTTGGATATCTACAAAGAAATTTTGCTGGACTACAGCCTGCACGGGCGCGGCTCTGTGCAAAAAATCTACGCGAATGCTAATACTGTTATTACTAAGCCATCGACCCTAAGCAAGTTGGTGTTAGATATTGACGCACTGGACTGGTACAGCGTTCAGCGAGATGACTTAGGCGATTTATATGAGGATTTGTTAGAGCGGAATGCTACAGAAAAGAAAAGTGGCGCAGGTCAGTATTTTACTCCGCGTTGTCTAATTGACAGTATTGTGGCGGTAATGAAGCCTCAGCTCAACGACGTCATCCAGGATCCAGCCGCGGGAACATGTGGTTTTTTAATTGCCGCAAATAATTATTTACGGCAGAATTTCGATTTCGAGAGTTTGCACTCGGATGTGTTGCAGCGATATAGCAAAGAAACTTTCTATGGTATGGAGCTAGTGCAAGATACTCATCGTCTCGCCTTAATGAATATGCTTTTGCATGGCATTGATGGCGGAGTTGTATATGGCGATACACTTAGTGATGACTATATGCAGCTTCCACCGGCCACCCTGATTTTTTCTAATCCTCCCTTTGGCACGAAAAAGGGTGGGGGATTTCCAACAAGAAAGGATCTTGTCTATCCTACTAGTAATAAGCAGCTAGCATTTTTACAACATATTTATACCAATCTTAGGCCTGGTGGGCGAGCCGCAGTAGTATTGCCTGACAATGTGCTCTTTGAAAGTAATGTAGGTACGGATGTCCGTCGTGATTTGATGGATAAATGTAATCTGCACACCATACTGCGCCTGCCTACTGGTATTTTCTATGCGCATGGTGTAAAGACTAATGTGTTATTTTTTACGAAGGGGGAGAGCGAGAAAGGGAACACAAAGGAACTGTGGGTGTACGATATGCGTGCCAATATGCCGCAGTTTGGTAAGCGCACACCCCTTACTCGTGATTATTTTAGAACTCCCTATACGGCTGCCCCTGAAATAGTTCGTGATAAGTTTGAAGACGTATTCGGAGATGATCCTTATGGGCGCCCTCCTGCACTGGCTAAACGCGTAGATACTGGTGAGATGGGGTGCTGGCGTCGATTTACTCGGGAGCAGATTTCGCAACGTGAAGATAACCTTGACATAAGCTGGCTCAAAGACGAGACCGGCGAGGGTAATGGCAATATAAATGACGATCCCGCTTTAGTGGCTCGATTGGTTTTGATTAAGCTGAACAATGCACTTGCGGAAATGCAGGGGTTGCTAGTAGATCTCGGAGAAGATCCTGATTTGCCGCTTGATGAGATCTTTTTGGAATCTGAAGCTGACTTGTCAGAGCGTTTGCGTTCAGAGAAAGATATATGATGTCGCTGGTGTTGATGGCTATAAGTTGGGCGGGCAATGTAAGGGGATTGCTTTTCGATGCATTTGAATGCTGCAAAGAACTTTGCTCTAGCGATCATGACGATTTGTTAAACAGCGCGCTGTTGGCTAATCGGGTGAACTTTCAATGGGCTAAGCTATGATTGATCTTCCTATTGGGTGGGGTGAGGCTCCTTTGGGGGATGTTACGTTGCCGCCTGAACAAAGGGTGCCTGCCGATGATGAAGAATTCACCTACATCGATATTAGTAGTATCGATCGCATACGAAAGGTAATTGCCTCTCCAACAAACATGTTAGGCGTTAATGCTCCGAGTCGCGCCCGGAAGATCGTTAAAAGCGGCGATACTCTAGTGTCGATGACTAGACCTAATCTCAACGCAGTAGCGTTAGTGCCGGATCATCTTGACGATGCGATTGCATCGACTGGGTTTGATGTGCTAAGACCATGTCACGGTATAGATCCTCGATGGATTTCTTATTTAGCGAGAACCGAGGAATTTATAGGGTCTTTGTCGTCTCTAGTTCAGGGTGCATTATATCCTGCGGTGCGCTCTAAAGATGTGAGAGGATTCCTTGCTCCTATTGCTCCATCAGTTGAACAAGTTAAGATTTCTGACCATCTTGATCTTTTAATGGCAAGAGTAGAGTCGTGTAACGCGCAGTTTGCGGCGATCCCCTCCCTAATCAAGCGGTTTAGGCAATCAGTCCTAGATGCCGCGTATTCGGGAAAGCTTATCGAAAAGGCGGGGGATGATATTGATAGATGGGAGAAAGTAGCGCTGGAGAGTGTTGCAAGCAACTTTTCCTACGGTTCCGCCGCTAAGTCAGCAAAAGTTGGTTTGATACCTGTATTGCGCATGGGTAATATTCAGTCAGGTCGCTTGGATTGGTCTGGGTTGGTTTTTACATCCGATGAGCAAGAGATAAAAAAATATGAGCTAAAAAAAGGGGATGTACTGTTCAATAGAACCAACAGTCCTGAACTTGTCGGAAAGACTGCGGTTTATCAGGGAGAGCGCCCAGCTATTTATGCCGGATACCTGATCCGAGTTCGCTGCTCTTCGTTATTGCTTCCAGAGTTTTTGAATTATTGCCTCGGTAGTACCGCAGGTCGCGATTACTGTTGGCAGGTTAAATCGGACGGGGTTAGTCAGTCCAATATCAATGCGAAAAAGCTTGCAGCCTTTTGCTTCCCGCTACCCTCGATAGAGGAGCAACGCGAAATCGTGGAGCGCGCTGAATCTCTTCTACGTATGGCTGATCGTTTAGAAGTCGAATGTTCCGCTGCTCGAGATCAAGCGCAGCGTCTATCATCATTGGTTCTGGCAAAAGCCTTTCGAGGCGAGCTCCTTGCTCCAGAGCCTGATGTACAGCCTGCTAGCGTGCTACTAGATAATATAAAAGCTCATCGTAGTCGCTCATTGGCGACGCCAAAGATCCGCGTACCACGCAGCACTCGTGCTCCACGAGCTTTAAAGGATACTTCCGTCATGACCAAAACACGCCAAGATGATGACGTGAAAGGCTTACCTTATCTTGCCAATCTTCTGCGTGGCTTAGCTCAACCTGTGACTGTGGGTGTGCTATTTAAAAGTGCTGAACTATCAGTTGCTGACTTCTACAAGCAGCTTGCTTGGGAAGTCTCGCAGGGATACGTAAAGGATAATGACACATCGCTGGAGGCGGGTCATGCGGCTGGATAAGGTATATATAGATGGGTTTAAGAATCTGAAAGAGTTAGAGGTAGACTTTGATGAGAAAAGTCTCACTACTGTACTCATAGGGCAAAATGGTGCAGGTAAATCAAACTTGATTGAGGCGATAACTCAAGTTTTTCGATGGATAGATTTGCGGCGCCAAGAACCAAGGTTTTTATATCGTGTAGATTACCGTATTCAGTTGCCTAAAGCGTCGGCAACCGAACCGGCGAAAGTTACTTTAAGTAACTTGCCGGGCGAACCTTCCCTATGCGTCGATGGGAGAGAGGTTAAACGTACTGAGTTTGAGAAACGGAAAGAAGAATGGTTTCCGGATTTGATATTTGGTTATTATTCCGGCGGGAGTCGACGATTGGAGTCACTGTTTGATAGTCATCAACGCAGATACTATGATTCGATTAAGCTGGAAGATAGTTTAGAGGTGTTCGAAGCAGCGCAGCAAGCTCGACGATTGTTTTATTGTCGCCCTATACATGGCGTATTAGCTTTAATGGCTTTGTTTGCTTTTCCTGATCCAAAGCTCAAATTAGAGTTGTCATCTAAGCTCGGAATTGCTGGTTTTCATTCTCTTTTGGCGCATTTTCGTGAGCCTTGGTTTGCGAAGTCAAAAAAAAACGCCGATCGTCTTCCGGAGAATTTTTGGGGTGCGGCCGGCCCAGCAGGACGTACAGCACATCAATTCAAAGATGTTGCTTTTCATCCCCTGGCGCTAGAAGGCAACGCTATCGATGACTATCGGGATAAGCTACAAACGGAGTCGCAATTTGCGACTTTTTTACCTTCATTCGATCATCTGTTACGTTTTGCAAGTACATTCAAAAGTGAGCGGGATATGTTCTACGCTTTGGAGGCGATGGATATATCGGATCTGATTCGCGAAATGTTGGTCTGGGTCAAACGTGATGGTGACGAGAGCGGTGATGTAGGTTTTGCTGACTTGTCGGACGGTGAGCGTCAGCTGCTTATGGTTCTAGGGTTGATTCGTGTTTCTAGAGGTAAGCGTGCTTTATTTTTACTAGATGAGCCGGATACTCATCTAAATCCACATTGGCAATACAGTTATTTAAAATTAGTTGAAGATTGGACAGGTATAGCTGCTGATGTTGATAAGTGTCACATTATTCTGACATCGCATAATCCATTAACGATATCCGCACTCACGCGAGATGAAGTGCGGGTTATTAGCCTTGGTGAGGATGGCAAAGTATCAGCTACTGCACCTTATGCTGACCCGAAAGGTATGGGGTTCACGTCAACGCTAACGGAAATATTTGGCCTACCGTCTAGTCTGGATGTGGAAACTCAGCGTCTGGTGGATGAGCGAAATGCTTTAACGCATCTAATGGCAAAATCTGTTGAGCAAGAACTGGAATTGATCGCTATAAATGACAAGTTAGCGCGCCTTGGCTTTCTATTCGAGGACAGAGAACCCTTGTATCAAGCATTTCTACGGGCGTGGCACGATGTCAGATATGCTGACAGGCCACCGTTAACTCCGACTCAAATTGAAGCGCGGCATAACGCGATGAAAGATTTGATCCAACGCTTGTCTGGTGCCGAAGAGGGGCGGGCATGATATATGTAAGGCGTGATCCTGGCCTAATTCCTGAAAAGGTTCTTAAAGTTGCTGAGCGTGCTCAGATGGAGCTTGAGGCATTAGAACCGCTAGAGAGAAAAGAATTTATCGAGAAGAAAGCGCATGTGTGGCGCGCGTTCAGTCGGCATTTGGCAAAAATGTCTTATGGCAAATGTTGGTACTCGGAGAGCAATGATCCGCAGTCTTTTTTTGCAGTTGATCATTTTAGGCCAAAAAAACAAGCACGAAGAAATGATAAAGACAAGGATGAGGGTTATCCTTGGCTTGCTTTCTCATGGGAAAATTTTTGTTATACGGCCGGGCGCTCAAATAGTGTAAATAAGGATGAGTTTACTGATGAGTCAGTGGGCAAGGGAAGTTGGTTTCCGCTTCTCGATGGGAGCAAAGTAGCCAGTTGGGAGGATCGTTGTGTTGCGGATGAGATGCCGGTTTTACTTGATCCCACTAAGCCGGTGGATGTAGATCTAGTTGAAATTAATCCAGAAGATGGTCGAGCAGTGCCCAGTGCTGTATGTGTTGGAGCGATAAAAAACTTACGTGTGAGCAGGACCATTGAATTGTATGGTTTGAATTTGGGGAATCTAATCACAGCCCGAAAGCGCGTAATGCGTGAGGTCGAAGATAGCTATCTTAATCTTTTAGAGCTCATTGAGGGTAATAATGACCTTGCCGCCATTGATCGTTTACAAGAGCAGCTAAAGCGTGCGACTCGATCAGATGCTGTTTATGCGCGCGCTGCGCGTGCAAAGCTGTTATCGATGCCAATAGGTGCACACCTTTGCGCCAAGCCAGAAGATAGGCCTCACGTTATATGAGTTTAGTAATTTTATTTTGATGGGTTTCTTTATAAGTTGAAATTAGATTGGTGTTGCGATGAAATATTCAGTTTAGAGCGTTAGAAAGGACCTCCGGAGAGGCCCTTTTCATCGAGCCTAATTCTATTTACTCAGCCATCCTTCGACTTCATCCCCACCGTGCTTGGTCTTCCATTCTTTCAGCATTTTGTGATTGCCACCTTTTGTTTCAACCACTTCACCGGTGTGCGGGTTCTTGTATACCTTCAGCGCACGAGGTTTGCGGGTGCCAGTGGTTGCAACCTGCTTTTGACCATGCTTCGTGCTCTCTGGGTCAAGCAGATTCACGATGTGCTTTAGGCTAAAACCATATTGGTCCAGCAGCGCGCGCAGCTTCTTTTCGAACTCAATTTCTTTCTTCAGGCCAGAATCGCCCTTCAGTGCTTCCAGTGCCTGGAGCTGTTCGGCCAAGTGTTTTTCGAGCTGGCGGTATTCGGCAAGTTTGGACATTGGGTCTTCCTTTTGTGTGTGTTGTGATATCCATCTGAATAGTATGACAGCTGACAAGTTCAGCGTTATGACCGGCCTTTCAATTTACTTTCCACATAGCTCATTTCATTCTTGATCAGATTGATGGTGAGTGCCTGGACCGTTGTGGTATTTCCGGATTTGATGTCGACAATATTTAGCAAAGCGGTCAAGTGCTCCTTGCGCGCTTTCAAGGTGTCGCTCCAGCTCGCGCTGCTTCGGATTTGTTTGATCATGGTCTTCGTCCCGATGGAGTTATAAACAACCCGCGTGCGCAGGCTGTTTCAGTGGCTCAGTGCCTTACAGCGAGAAGATGTCTTCTACGGTGAACTTGTACGAGCGGTCAGCGAGTTCACGACTGCCCCATGTGTCGAAGCCTTCACCTTCTTTAGGCAGCACCAATCTTCTAAGGCTGAGTTGATCGTCACCTAGCAAACGTTGGGTAGCCCACAGTTTGGCGCCCATATCCATCAGTCCTTGAGCTTTTTCGTTCCACTGCTCTTCCAGTACCTTTTCGGCCAGCAACAATGCCGCTCTCTGGATGGCAAGGTGTTCTCTTTGCGCCTCGGCAATGTGCTGGTCGACGATGACCAACTCCTGCTCCAGCGCGTTGATGATTAGGTGCTGGCGACGATTGTGCTCGATGGCAGTCGCAAGGTTTTTCGCAGCTTTTTGCGCGTCTGTATTGGCGTTCTTTTCGCCCTCAGTGTCGCCCCAGGCCACTGACTGTGCGTAGGCGGTGGCTGCATCGGTTTCGGCTTGCCGGGCCTTGGCCAAGTCTTCCACTGCTTGCTGCTGGATCTGCTCCAAACGGGTGCTGAGGCTCTCGCGTTTTTCGTTGAGCTCTTGCTCGTCGGCTTTCCAGTTCGCCATCGATTCGGTGTAACCGGCCATCAAGGTTTCGTGATTGAGCAGTTGCTCGCGTCGAGTGATCTGAGTATCCAAGATCCAGGCATGGTGCTTATTGGAGTCGTATGGGAGTTTCAGCGTGTTGTACTCACTGCGGACTTCACGCAGACGATTCGTGTCTAATTCTTCGTCGCCCTCCAGTAATGCTTCCAACGGTGCCATCTCGGCGTATTGCTCTTCAGCCGCCCTCAGGTATTTATCACGGCGGGTGGTCAGTTGGTCGATCTCATCGATCAACCGTTGCTTCTTCTCGCAGTTAGCGGCCGCGTGAGTGCTATCCGAATTCGGCAGTGAAAGTAAGATGGTCTCGCTGCAACCCAGTTCGCTGGCCAGCAGTTCATGTTGTTCGGTAGAAGCTTGGAATTCGTTCATCTCTCTGGTTCCTTCAAATTGGGTTTGGGTTGAATGACGGCTGGCGAGGCCGGGAATAAGCCGGCGCTACCTCGATCAGCAGAGATGCCCTCAGGCAGCGCGAGCCTCGCGGTCATCCGTTCCCGGAATCGTCTTCACGATGTAGCAGCGTTGCGGGCCGAGGCCGGGCAACCGGACCAAGCTCGATGCTTTGCCGTCGCTGGCCGGTTCCAGCACTCCGCGCTGCAGCAGTTCCTTGTTCACGGCGTTGATGTTCATGCCCCGGAAGATCTCGGAGCGCCACGCCTCGGGCAGCACGTAATAGGTGTTGGTGGTGTGCATGGTGTCGCCCATGCCGTGCTCCAGCGTCTTGCGAAAGCCGAGACGGTCGATGGTGCGCGGGCCGTGTTCGTCAATCTTGGCCGCCGCCGATTCCCAGCGGGTGAAGCGGCTTTCGCCGAAGCGTTCGATGACCTGGCGCAGGCGCGCCAAGATCGCATCACCCTCGAAGTTACCGGCGCCGCCTCGTTCGTTTAGCCAAGCATTCAGGCATACGCGAGCAGCAGTGGTAGCGGTTCCGTCCGGCCAGCCGGTGATGCCCATTGCTGTGGCCAGCTCGCCTGCTGCGGCGGCGAGGCCGAAGCGAGCAGCGGCACGGTGTGCCTGTCCACTCGCGGACGCTGGGAGCGACTTGGCAATAAAACCTTCCAGCGTGCAGCGCAGGATCGCTGCCCAGCCGTGACGCTTGCCCGGCTCGCACAGTGCGGTGAGGAAAGCGGTGAGCGGCGTGCCGTAGTAGTTCGCCACTCGCGCCTTCAACGCGTCGGACAGGGCGGCGGCGTCCTCAAAGCCGTTGAGCGTGTCGAACATGCCGAGACCCTTGCTGGCATCCGCGGGAACGGCGAGCATCCGTACCTCCATGCCGGCTTTCAGCTCCTTGTTGGCTTCGGCCATGTGTTGCGCCAAGGTCTTCTCGCCTGTGGACAGAAACAGCAAACGCCACTCCTGTACCTGGCGGCCGGCTTGGCCTCGATCATTGGCGCGAGCTTTACCGGTGCCATTGCCGAGCATGTAAACCGTCTCGCCGATGATGCGCGGATCGCACATGCCGATTTCATCGAGTACCAGAAGGCCGTCCGAATGTGCTGCTGCGATAGATTCCAGCGCGTTATCGGTCGATCGCCATGAGCGTACCAAGCGTGGACCGCCATAGATCGAGGCGGCGACTTGCAGGTGAGTGGTCTTGCCGCCGGAGCTGTCGCCGTACAGATGAAAGCCACCCGACTCATGTCCGAGCATGTGCAGTAGCGGACCGGCGAAAGCTACACCGATGACAAACGCCAAGCGGTGGTTACCGATGCACAGTGCGCCGATCTGCTGCTGCCATTGTTCCAGTGTGCCTGCTTCGCTGATCGGCGGAAGCTGCGCACCCGCTTCGTAGAAATGCAGGTGCTCGCTGTGCGTGCCGACCTGCTGCTCGGGCAGGAGAAAGGCGCTGTCATGCCAGCCTAAACGAGTGACCAGACGCGCACGTTGTGTACTGTCGAAACCGCCGAGGTAACTCTGCAGGTCGTTGCGTGCGTTGCGTCCCGAACGACTGCCGGAGAGGCGCAAACCCATGTCTACCAATGGCCCGAGCACGTCCTTGCCGAAGTCACCGGTCATGGTGCGCGCCGGGATGTTCAAGCGCTTCTTGGTGCCATCGGGATCATCGAATTCGACCAGCAAGCCCCAGTTGTGTCCCTTCTCGTCACGTGTACGGGCGAGTATCGCCAGAGGCGAACACACTGGGCGTGCTTCGCCATCGTCACCGGCATAGATCACACCTTCGGATGTCAGGCGAAAGCCTCCCGGCATTAGGTCGTTTTTCGATTTGGTAGGGCGCTTGGTTGCTGCTTTAGGCTTCGGTTCCGGCTCAGGTTTTACCGGAGTAGCAACCTGCATTTGCTCGATCACGCCGAACAGCTCACCGCTGCTTTCCAGCTCTGCGAAGTGGCTGGAGGTCCAGCCTTTCGCGAGCGCATCGGCGGCATCGTCGCCGTCGTCCCATTGACCACCGTTGGCAAAGGTGGCGCGGTCGTTCTTCAACGTCGGCTTGCGTTTGAACGCCTCCAGCGTAATGACCCGAACCGAGGCGGCGCCGATCTCGCGCAGCATCTCTGCGACGGTTTCCATGCAGATCTTGCCGCTGTCGTCGTTGTCCGGCCACAACAGGACGTCGCGACCCTTGAGCGGCGTTAGGTCGGCTTTGTGCCAGGAGTTGGAGCCGTTCGGCCAGCAGGTGGCCACGTAGTCCGGCAGCAGTTCGGCGGCGGCATCAGCGGCTTTCTCGCCTTCGCACAGAACCACCGGTGCGTCACCGCGCTGGGCCAGTTCATCAAGGCGCAGCAACGGGCGCGGATCCGGCAAGCCCTGCCAACGCCATTGTTTGGTTTGGCTATCGGCGCGCTGACACCACGTAAGTGGGGCAAAGACCTTTTTCGGCTTGCCGTCTTCATCCGGGCTGAGGTCGAAGCGGTAGAGCGCCATGAGGGGCTGACCCAGGGTGTCACGGTAGATCCACACCTTGGACGGCACGCCGTGATCGCGATGCTTGGCCGGGCACTTGTTCATGGCCTCGGCCGGGATTGGCTGAATGGCGTTCCATGTCGGCGTCTTCGGCTTACACGGTGCGGCCGGCGTTTTTGAGGCGCCGGGCGCAACGTTCAGCCATTCAGCCAGCTTGTTACACGCCTCGACGTCGGTGCCGCCGTCCAGATAGCGCACCAGATCTATCAGGTCGCCGCCCTTGTCGCCGGTGGCGAAGTCGGCCCAGGTGCCCTTGCTCAAATTGACCTTGAGCGAGCCGGCGCGTTTGTCGCTGCGGGTCGGGTTCGGAGCGGTGTATTCCTTGCCGCCGTCCACGCGTTTGCCGTTAGGTAGCCAGTGCGACAAGACACGATCAATGTCTTTCAGCGCGGCGGCTTTCACGTCGGCGAAGCTCGGGCGTTTAGTGGTGCTGTTTTGTCGTTGGCTCATGCGTCAGCCCTCGGCAGAAACAGTGCATCGTTGATGTCATCGATCAGCGCTTTGGCCATCTCGCCCAGGTACAGGGCTGGCCAACTGAAACGCTCGCCATGGTCGCTCATAGCGGCGTCGAGGTTGAGTTGGTTCGCGTGGTGCTGAAGCAACGAAACCATCTCCAGCGCGTCCTCAACTGGCACACCGGCATTTACTCGAAACAGCTTCAGGTCGGTGGCGTTGACGCGAGAAAAAGTGGCGTGGCCCGGTGTGGTGGAAGTGCTCATAGCGCACCGCCTTTTTGCACAGCAGGTGTGGAGGTGTTATCGCCGTGCATGGCCAGCGTTTTGATCAGGCCGAGAGTGCCGCGCACGTCCCAAAGGACGGCAGCGATGACGTGATTGGCGAGGCGCGAGGATTCGTTTTCGAAGTGATCCTCAAGCAGCGTCAGCACTGAGTCGGCACGATCGATGGCGCAGGTAATGGCGTCGATGGGTACCCCGGCTTCTGCTTTTGGATTCACGCAAAGCAGGTCTTCAGGCAGGGCACAACTCAGAGTGTTGTTCATTGGGCACCGCCTGCGGTTTCGAGTGCGCGGGCTTTGGCCATGTGAGCGTTGTAACGGGAGAGACGTGTAGCAAGGCTGGAGTTGGCGTGTAAAGCGGCGAGAGCCATTGCACGGTGTGCAGCGGCGCGAATTTTGGACGGATTGAGGGCGTGTTGCATTTGTGAAGGCTCCTTGTACTGAGGAACCGCCACCGTCTGCCGCCAAGCAGATTAGGGTGACGGATTGCGCAGGATTGGCGGACCGGCGTACAAGGAGACCGGCGCACCCGAGGGTGCTCCTACGCAACCCGCCATAACACGGGAATGCGGGCACAAAAAAAGCGCCTGCAATCGTAATGGGGGCGCTGTTGCGCCTTGTACTGTATGGGCCGCCAAGCCCAATCGCTGAATTTGCAGCGATGCCCAGAGAGTAACGTCCGTTTTTCCAAAGTGCAACTGCGCTGATGGCTTGCGGTTTTTTCAGGTGCGGCATAAATTGTTCGTGCATGTAGATTTACCTCAACGCCTCCGGATCGCCCCCGGAGGCGTTTTCGTTTCAGGCATGGGCTTCCCAGCGCAGGGAGAGAAGGGGAAGAAATCCGCCGCTGAGCATGGAGCGGGCGTCTTCGTAAGCGTCGACCTGCTGGCCTTCGTCGACGACAACGGCCCCGGTCTTTTCGCAGTGAAGGGAGAGGGCGCACCAGGTGCCGTCGGCCCAGCTGAGCACGCTGACAACGCGACCTTGCCTGTCCTGCTGGCTGCGGTAGCGTTCAAGACGCTGCATGACGCGAGACGAGAAACCGATCCGACGCAACACGGAAAAGGGGTGCATCAAAGCGTTGTTTGCAGTCTTGTGGCTCATGCAGCCACCTGATCACGTGCCTCGATGCGGCTGCGCGCCCACGCTTGAACTTCGGAAAGGACCCAGGCGACAGGGGCGCCGCGTGCGTTGCTGTTGCTCAGTTTGACGGGCTGCGGAAAGCCGCAGTCGGTGCGCTGCATCAGTTTGTAGATGGTCGAACGCTTCATCCCCACGATGCTTTCCACTTCCCGCATGCGGATTAAGGTTGAAGCGGCATCAAAAAGTGAGGCGGCGTTGGCGGGAGTATTGCGGGGAAAATCGGCGACAGAGGTGTTCATAGGTATTGCTCTCGATTGATTTGGACAACGAGAGCAATGGTCTAGAAATTGGTCGGCGGTGAGCAGTTCACTTCCATTTGAAATGAAATTGAAATATCGGTCACACCACAAAATTGCGCTTGAGGATTCCCTCCACGCTTTTGCGGGTTAGCGCTTTTTCTGTTTCCATTGTCACCCACTCAGCGCGCTGTTTGAGTGGTTTGGACACCTCCCGTTCCAGCCAGGCGTGAACCGCCGTGGTCACGTTTCGCCGTGACATTCCGCTAGACACGTAGTGTCGACCTTGCCTAATGATTGCTGTATCCCGTGCGCCTATTTCTTCGTTACGCTCCATTCCGCTGATGATGCCCCCCTTAGTGCGGATAGCGTTCTCGATTGCCCTGTAAGCGATTGGGGTCAGCTCGTCACTGATCAAGCAGGGTAGGGATGTTATGGGCTCCAAAAACAGCACGTACTGGTCCAATGCCTCAATACGTTCGTTAGGATCGACCTGTCTTTCCACGACATGACAATAAAGGTCCCACGGCCAATCCGTCGGAGGCTCGGCAACATGCGACCAAGCCTCTTGTTCGGTGGAGCGCATCCAATCAGCTAAGGCGCTCAGCGCTTTTACTGCGCAGGCCATGACGTAGGCTGCATATGCCTCGCGTTCCGAGGCTGAATGACACTTGCTGTATTGGCGAACCCAATGAGCGAGACGGTTTTTTTTGTCGGTTGAGGCGTACTGAAAAATAGCCTCCTCATGCATCGTTGTCTGGATGCACATGCTGCTCATGTCGCTGCTAATGTCGCCGGTCTGGATGCGAATGCAGCACTGATTGATCAGCTCGCACACGTCAGTGATCTGTTCATTGCAGAACTCGTAGAGTGGCTGCTCTGAGAAATATTGGACCAGGCCAGCGGTTAGCGCCCAGTGCAAGATCGGGTGGGTATCAATCATGCGAATGGCTCTCGACGTGCAACGCGCTGTCCCGCGCCCTGCGGGTTGGAAGCGTAGCCAGCGAGCTTTGCGCCATGGGCAAGTGTGAGGGAGTGTCTGCCCGCAGCAGGCAAGGGGCCTGATGTAGCGTTACACAATCGGCGTGCGTTACATCGAGTGTACGGAATGGCGTGCTGGAGTGTAACGGGATTGAAAGCCAATGAATCCGGGTGTTTGGCCGGCATCGTTACACGAGTAACACTTGTTACACGGATTTTGAAGGTGGTATGGATAAGTGCATTCATACCGATCTTCCAAATTGTCCCTTGATCACCTTTTCGCTTGCCAACGCATCAAGGTGATCTGCATACCACTGCATCATCTTCACCCGGTGCTCAAGGTATTGAGCCTTGTTGTATACCCCGGATATTCCCTCTTCTTTGTGAGCAAGCTGCGCTTCGACATGCTCTTTCGGCCAGCCGTGTTCCCTGAGCAGAGTGCTGGCGGTGTGACGAGTACCATGACCAACCAAGCGACCTTTGTAACCAACCGTTGCGAAGACTTTGTTGATGGTGTTTTCGCTAATCGTTGGATTCTTAGCGCCCACACCAGGGAATAGCCAGCGACTACGACCTGTGAGGCAATGAAGTTCTTTGAGAGCGGAAAGCGCTTGCTTAGGGAGTGGACACACAAAGTCTCTTCGCATCTTCATCTTGGCGGCAGGTGTCGTCCATAGCGCTTTATCAAGGTCGAACTCTTTCCATTCAGCTAACCGAACCATGCCCGGTCTAGATGCGGTCCAGATACAGAGCCATGCTGCAGTCCGGGCCGTCAGCCTGCTGGGAGTGTTTTTGAGTGCTTGAAGGAATTCTGCCAACTCAGGCTCAAGCAAATGAGGATGCTGCTGTGTCTTCGGGGCTTGGGCTGCAATATCTCGTAGGCGACTGCCCGGATCGTTCTCCGTGAGGCCCAAACCGATGGCTCGCCCGAATATCTGATTGATCCAAGTGCGACACTTTTCCGCCACGTTGTGTGCGTCCCGGGCTTCGATGGATGCTTGGAGTTCCGCGCAATCGGTACGGGTGATTTCGTCTAGAGGCTTATCTCCCAGTGCCGGGAGTATGTCTTTGTCGAGGTAGGTGCGGATTTTGTTGAGAGTGGAGGGTGCGAGACCCTTTTCCTCTTTTGCCTTCAGCCAGGCATCAGCGGCAGCTCGAAAGGTTCGGGTCTTGGCCGCATCGAAAGCAGCTTTCGCGGATCGCTTTTGTTCAAGGGGATCGGCACCGCTACTCACTACTTTGCGTAGATCGGCAGCTTTGTCCCTTGCCAACGCGCCACTAACTTCCGGGTAGCCCCCGAGCCCCATCCAAGCCCAATTGCCCGCCGGACGTTTGTAGCGGAGCTGCCAGGATTTCCCACCATCAGGTTTAACCCTGAAGTAGAGGCCGTTTCCGTCCAGCTCCCGGTATTCCTTTGATTCCGGCTCCAATCCCGCAAGTGTCGTGTCAGCGAGAGGGCGGCGCTTGATGTCTGCGCGCTTCATCCTTGTATCCCAAAGTTCGGTATTTTTCTCAGGATACAAGCAGGGATACAGGGATACAACGGATAAGAGGAGACAGGGGTAGACAGGCAGGCACAAAAAAACCGGCCAAGTGGCCGGTTTCTTTGGGTCTGAGAGGCTGGTAGAGACTCTCAGATACTGCTATATGGTGCCCCGAGGGAGACTCGAACTCCCACTCCTTTCGAAAACGGATTTTGAATCCGCCGCGTCTACCAATTCCGCCATCAGGGCTCAATGGCGGCGAAGTATAGAGAGGTGATTACCGTTGGTCAATCACGTTTCATGGTCAATTTTCGATATTTCCGCTAGACTTTCCGGCCCTGCTAGACGAACCCCATCATGCGCGTTGCTGACTTTACTTTCGAGCTTCCTGATTCGCTGATCGCCCGCCACCCGTTGGCCGAGCGTCGCGGTAGTCGCCTGCTGACCCTCGATGGGCCGAGCGGCGCCCTGGCACACCGTCAATTCACTGATTTGCTTGAGCATTTGCGCCCGGGCGATTTGATGGTGTTCAACAATACCCGGGTGATTCCGGCGCGGCTGTTCGGGCAGAAAGCGTCCGGCGGCAAGCTGGAAATTCTCGTCGAACGCGTGCTTGATGCGCATCGCGTGCTGGCTCATGTGCGTTCCAGCAAGTCGCCGAAGCCGGGCTCGAAGATCCTTATCGACGGCGGTGGCGAAGCCGAGATGCTCGCGCGTCACGATGCGTTGTTCGAGCTGGGTTTTGCCGAGGAAGTGTTGCCGCTGCTCGACCGCGTCGGGCACATGCCGTTGCCTCCTTATATAGACCGCCCGGATGAAGGCGCGGATCGCGAGCGTTATCAGACCGTGTACGCCCAGCGTCTGGGGGCGGTGGCGGCGCCGACGGCGGGGCTGCATTTCGATGAGCCGTTGATGCAGGCGATTGCCGCCAAGGGTGTCGAGACGGCGTTCGTTACGCTGCACGTGGGCGCGGGGACGTTCCAGCCGGTGCGCGTCGAGAAGATCGAAGATCACCACATGCACAGCGAGTGGCTGGAAGTCGGCCAGGACGTGGTCGATGCCGTGGCCGCGTGCCGTGCGCGCGGCGGTCGGGTGATTGCTGTAGGCACGACCAGTGTGCGTTCGCTGGAGAGTGCGGCGCGCGATGGTGTGCTCAAGCCGTTCAGTGGCGACACCGACATCTTTATCTACCCAGGCCGGCCGTTTCATGTGGTCGATGCCCTGGTGACCAATTTCCATTTGCCGGAATCCACGCTGTTGATGCTGGTTTCCGCGTTTGCCGGTTATCCCGAAACCATGGCCGCCTACAAGGCCGCCGTCGATAACGGTTACCGCTTTTTCAGCTACGGTGATGCGATGTTCATCACCCGCAATCCCGCTCCAACTGCCCCTGAACAATCAGGCCCAGAGGAAACACAATGAGTCGCGAATGTCGAATGTCCTTTGAGCTCCTGGCCACCGATGGCAAGGCCCGCCGTGGTCGCCTGACGTTCCCCCGTGGCACCGTCGAGACCCCGGCGTTCATGCCGGTCGGCACCTACGGCACGGTCAAGGGCATGTTGCCGCGTGACATCGTCGCCACTGGCGCGGAGATCATTCTGGGCAACACCTTCCACCTGTGGCTGCGTCCTGGCACTCAGGTGATCAAGGAGCACGGCGACCTGCACGATTTCATGCAGTGGAAAGGCCCGATTCTTACCGACTCCGGCGGCTTCCAGGTGTTCAGCCTCGGCGCGATGCGCAAGATCAAGGAGGAGGGCGTGACCTTCGCTTCTCCGGTCGATGGCGCGAAAGTGTTCATGGGGCCGGAAGAGTCGATGCAGGTGCAGCGCGATTTAGGCTCCGACATCGTGATGATCTTCGACGAGTGCACGCCGTACCCGGCTGACGAAGACGTCGCGCGCGTGTCGATGGAGCTGTCGTTGCGCTGGGCCCAGCGTTCGAAGAACGCCCATGGCGACAACACCGCGGCGCTGTTCGGCATCGTTCAGGGCGGCATGCATGAAAATCTGCGCATGCGCTCGCTCGAAGGCCTCGACAAAATCGGCTTCGACGGCTTGGCCATCGGCGGTCTGTCGGTGGGCGAACCGAAGCATGAAATGATCAAGGTGCTGGATTATCTGCCGGGCCAGATGCCGGCTGACAAACCTCGTTACCTTATGGGCGTTGGCAAACCGGAAGATCTGGTTGAGGGTGTGCGCCGCGGGGTGGACATGTTCGATTGCGTGATGCCAACCCGTAATGCCCGCAATGGGCATCTGTTCATCGATACCGGTGTGCTGAAGATCCGTAACGCGTTTCATCGCCATGATGAATCGCCGCTGGATCCGACCTGCGATTGCTATACCTGCCAGAACTTCTCGCGTGCTTATCTGCATCACCTGGACAAGTGCGGCGAAATGCTCGGCAGCATGCTCAATACCATCCATAACTTGCGCCATTATCAGGTGCTGATGGCTGGTTTGCGCGAGGCTATTCAACAGGGTACATTGGCCGCCTTTGTCGATGCCTTTTACGCCAAACGCGGACTTCCCGTCCCGCCTTTGGACTGAGTTTTCTGACCCCAAGATTCAACATTTGCAACTGGAGTGCTAAATGAGCTTTTTTATCTCTAACGCCATGGCTGACGCAGCTGCACCGGCTGCTGCAAGCCCAATGGGCGGCGGCTTCGAGTGGATTTTCCTGGTCGGCTTCCTGGTCATCTTCTACCTGATGATCTGGCGTCCACAGGCCAAGCGCGCCAAAGAGCAGAAGAACCTGCTGAGCAGCCTGCAAAAGGGTGACGAAGTTGTGACCACTGGCGGCATCGCCGGCAAGATCACCAAAGTTGCCGATGACTTCGTGGTGCTGGAAGTGTCCGACACCGTTGAAATGAAGTTCCAGAAAGGCGCCATCGCCGCCACGCTGCCAAAAGGCACGCTGAAAGCGATCTAAGAGCAACAACTTCTACTCAATCGACGGGGCGCGCAAGGCGCCCCGCGTTCATAACGGGCGGCGTGATGCTGAACAAATACCCTCTGTGGAAATACATTCTGATCCTGGCGGTGCTGGCGGTCGGTCTGATTTATTCCGCTCCCAATCTTTATCCTGATGACCCGGCCATCCAGGTCAGCGGTGCAAGCACTGCGCTGCAAGTCAATCAGGCTGATCTGGATCGTGTGAGCGCGGCGCTCAAGGAATCCGGCATCAACGTCAAGGCTGCGACGCTGGCGGCCAACGGCAAGGGCGGGCTGATCCGTCTGACCAAGGCTGAAGACCAACTGCCGGCCAAGGATGTTGTGCGCAAGGCATTGGGTGATGACTACGTCGTCGCGCTGAACCTGGCACAGACCACTCCGCAATGGCTGCGCAATCTGGGCGCGCACCCGATGAAGCTGGGTCTGGACTTGTCCGGTGGTGTGCACTTCCTGCTTGAAGTGGACATGGACAAAGCCCTCGATGCTCGCCTGAAAGTCTACGAAGGCGACGTCAAGAGTCTGCTGCGCAAAGAGAAGCTGCGCTATCGCAGCCTGCCGCAACTGGGCGGCGCCATTCAGTTGGGCTTCAGCGATGAAGATTCCCGCGAACAGGCCCGTGCGCTGATCCGCAAGAACTTCAACGATTTCGACATTGTTCCGGCCGACCTTAACGGTCAACCGGTGCTGCGTCTGGCGATGACCCCGGCCAAGCTGGCGGAAATCCGTGAATACTCCATCAAGCAGAACTTGACCACGGTGCGTAACCGCGTCAACGAGCTGGGTGTTGCCGAACCGATCGTTCAGCGTCAGGGCGCCAACCGCATTGTGGTTGAGCTGCCGGGCGTGCAGGACACGGCCGAAGCCAAGCGTATCCTCGGCAAGACGGCCAACCTCGAGTTCCGACTGGCTGCAGAGCCGGGCGCTTCGAAAGCCACTTCCGAATCGTTCGAGTTCCGTGAAGGCAACCGTCCTCCGGCGCAGATCGAACGTGGTCTGATCATTACCGGTGACCAGGTTACCGACGCCAAGGCCGGTTTCGGCGAGCACGGCACGCCTGAAGTGAACATCCGTCTGGATGGTCACGGTGGCGAACTGATGAGTCGCGCGACCCGTTCCAATGTCGGTCGCAGCATGGCGGTGATCTTCATCGAGCAGCGTCCGGTCACCACTTACACCAAACAAATGGTCAACGGCGTCGAGAAAGACGTCGCGGTGCAGACGTTCAAGGAAGAGAAGAAAATCATCAGCCTGGCGACCATTCAGTCGCCGCTGGGTGCGCAATTCCGCATCACCGGCCTGAACGGCCAGGGCGAGTCGTCTGAACTGGCGCTGCTGCTGCGTGCCGGTGGTCTGGCCGCACCGATGTACTTCGCTGAAGAGCGCACCATCGGCCCGAGCCTGGGTGCTGACAACATCACCAAAGGTATCGATGCGTCGCTGTGGGGCATGCTGTTCGTGTCGCTGTTCATCATCGCCATCTACCGCTTCTTCGGCGTCATCGCCACCGTCGCGCTGGCGGTGAACATGGTGTTGCTGCTGGCCTTGATGTCGCTGCTCGGCGCCACGCTGACCCTGCCGGGTATCGCCGGTATCGTGTTGACCATGGGTATGGCGGTCGACGCCAACGTACTGATCTTCTCGCGGATCCGTGAAGAGATCGCCGCTGGCATGACGGTGCAGCGGGCAATCAACGAAGGCTTCGGCCGGGCATTCACTGCGATTCTCGACGCCAACCTGACCACACTGTTGGTCGGCGGCATTCTCTTCGCCATGGGCACCGGCCCGGTGAAGGGCTTCGCAGTGACCATGTCCCTCGGGATCTTTACCTCGATGTTCACGGCCATCATGGTGACCCGCGCAATGGTCAACCTGATCTTTGGCGGACGTGACTTCAAGAAGTTGTGGATTTAAGGGGCTGCCATGTTACGTACAATCAACTTCATGGGCGTTCGCAACTTCGCGTTCGGCGTCACGGTTTTTCTGACATTGCTGGCCTTGTTCAGCGTCGCCACCAAGGGCATGAACTGGGGTCTGGACTTCACCGGCGGTACGCTCATCGAGCTGACCTACGAGCGTCCGGCGGATGTCACCAAGGTGCGCGAGCAACTGGCGACTTCCGGCTACCACGACGCCGTCGTGCAGAACTTCGGTGCGACCACCGATCTGCTGGTGCGTATGCCGGGCGAAGATCCGCAGTTGGGTCATCAGGTAGCGGAGGCGCTGCTGAAAGTCGGCGGCGACAACCCGGCGACCGTCAAGCGCGTCGAGTTTGTCGGCCCGCAGGTTGGCGAAGAGCTGCGCGACCAGGGCGGCCTCGGCATGTTGCTGGCGCTCGGCGGCATCCTGATCTACCTGGCCTTCCGCTTTCAGTGGAAATTTGCGGTCGGCGCCATTGTTTCGCTGATTCACGACGTGATCGTGACCATCGGTATTCTGTCGTTCTTCCAGATCACCTTCGACCTGACGGTGCTGGCGGCGGTCCTGGCGATCATCGGTTACTCGCTGAACGACACCATCGTCGTGTTCGACCGGGTGCGTGAGAACTTCCGTGTCCTGCGCAAGGCTACGCTGATCGAGAACATCAACATCTCGACCACGCAAACGCTGCTGCGCACCATGGCCACGTCGATCTCCACATTACTGGCGATTGCGGCGCTGCTGTTCTTCGGCGGTGACAACCTGTTCGGCTTCTCCATCGCGCTGTTCATTGGTGTATTGGCGGGTACCTACTCGTCGATCTACATCGCCAACGTGGTGCTGATCTGGTTGAACCTGACCACCGAGGATCTGATTCCTCCGGTCAACACCGAAAAGGAAGTCGACGACCGTCCATAACGGCGATCGTTTTTCCGGCTGTCAGCCCAAGAAAGGCGCGAGTTGAACTCGCGCCTTTTTTTATGCTCCAAGGCTGGGAGAAGCGCGGGCTTGTCCCGTATGTGATGGTCAGGAGGTTCATGTGAACAAGTCGATGCTGGTTGGTGCGGTATTGGGTGCTGTCGGTGTGACTGCCGGGGGTGCTGTTGCCACCTACAGCCTGGTTAAAAGCGGCCCTGATTATGCGCAGGTACTGGCCGTGGAACCGGTCAAGACACAGATCAAGACTCCACGTGAAGTGTGCAAGGACGTGACGGTCACTCGTCAGGCGCCTGTGAAGGATCAGCATCAGATCGCCGGTACGGTGGTCGGTGCACTGGCAGGTGGTCTGCTGGGCAATCAGATCGGCGGCGGCACCGGCAAGAAAATTGCCACGGTAGCTGGTGCGGTCGGTGGCGGTTATGCCGGTAACAAGGTGCAGGAGGGCATGCAGGAACGTGACACCTACACCACCACGCAAACCCGCTGCAACACGGTCAATGACATCAGCGACAAGGTGGTCGGTTACGACGTGCGCTACTCGCTCGATGGCAAGGAAGGCAAAGTGCGGATGGATCGCGATCCGGGCAACCAGATTCCGGTCGACAAGGAAGGCAAGCTGATCCTGTCGCAGAATGAGCCGGGTCAGTAACGACCGACTGTTTACAAGAAGCACCCTGCGGGGTGCTTTTTTGTGCTCGCGATTCAAGCAACACCGCAATCCCCTTGTAGGAGTGAGCCTGCTCGCGATAGCTATTTATCATTCAAAACAAGTGGTGGCTGAAACACCGCTATCGCGAGCAGGCTCGCTCCTACATTGGGTTTGTGGTGTGTCAGGCAAATTGCGGGCATAAAAAAAGCACCCCGAAAGGTGCTTTTGTGGTTCCGCGAAAAGCTTAGCGCTTCAGCGAAGCCGGCAGGTGCGGCTGGATCGCCGTCAGGACTGCCTTGAAGCATTTGGTGTTGCCGGCAACGATGTGGCCTTTTTCCAGGAAGTCGTGGCCGCCGGTGAAGTCGCTCACCAAGCCGCCGGCTTCCTGAATCAGCAGAGCGCCTGCCGCCATGTCCCACTCGGACAGGCCCGATTCCCAGAACGCATCGAAACGACCGGCAGCTACATAAGCCAGGTCCAGGCTCGCCGAACCGGCGCGGCGGATGCCGGCAGTCTGGCCAACCAGGGCGCGGAACATGCCCAGGTAGTTGTCGAGGTTGTCCATCTGGTCGTCACGGAACGGGAAGCCAGTGCCGAGCAGGGCGCCGTCGAGGCTGGTGCGACCGCTGACGCGCAGGCGACGACCGTTCAGTTGAGCGCCGCGACCACGGCTGGCGGTGAATTCTTCCTGGCGAACCGGATCCAGAACCACAGCGTGTTCCAGGCGACCACGGTATTTGCAGGCGATGCTGACGGCGAAGTGAGGAATGCCGCGCAGGAAGTTGGTGGTGCCATCCAGTGGATCGATGATCCACAGGTACTCTTCGCCTTCGATGCCGGTGCCGGCGTGCAGGCCGGTCTCTTCACCCTGGATCGAGTGATTCGGGTAAGCCTTGCGCAGGGCATCGATGATTTTCTGTTCAGCGGCGCGATCGACCTCGGATACATAATCCTTGGCGTCTTTTTCGTCGACCTTGATGGTATCCAGGCGCTCGATGGAGCGGAAGATCAGTTCACTGGCGCTGCGGGCGGCGCGCAGCGCGATATTCAGCATGGGCTGCATGGATGTGTCACCTAAGGTTGTTAAAGAAAGCCGAGCATTCTATCAGAACTTTTCTTCAGGTGAAGGACGCTGTTCGCTTTCATAGCTTAACGGTAGGCTGTTCTGTAAGATTTGCCCCCCTTTCCTGTGTCCGAGAGCGCCTCCCTTGCTGCAGAACATTCGTGTCGTCCTGGTCAACACCAGCCACCCCGGCAACATCGGCGGGGCCGCGCGCGCCATGAAAAACATGGGTCTGTCGCGACTGGTGCTGGTCGAACCGCGGCTCTTCCCGCACCACGAGGCTGATGCCCGCGCCTCCGGTGCCGGTGACATCCTTGAAAACGCGCAAGTCGTCGCCACCTTGGAAGATGCCCTGGTCGGCTGCAATCTGGTGCTTGGCACCAGCGCCCGTGACCGGCGTATTCCCTGGCCGCTGCTCGATCCGCGCGAATGCGGCAGCAAAGTGGTCGAGGAAGCCGGGCAGGGCGCAGAAATTGCCCTGGTGTTCGGCCGTGAAGACTCCGGCCTGACCAACGAAGAGCTGCAGCGATGTCACTTTCACGTACACATCCCATCTGACCCGACGTTCAGTTCGCTGAACCTTGGGGCGGCGGTGCAGGTGTTGAGTTATGAAGTGCGCATGGCCTGGCTGGCGGCACAGGGTCAGCCGAGCAAGATCGAGAAAGAAGAAGTGGCTTCGGTGAAAAGTGCCGAGCTGGCGACCATGGATGAGCTGGAGCGATTCTATGAGCATCTGGAGCAGACGCTGGTCGCCATCGAATTCCTCGATCCGGAGAAACCGCGACACTTGATGGCGCGCTTGCGCCGGTTGTACGGACGCAGCTCGGTGAGCCGGGCGGAAATGAATATTTTGCGTGGCATCCTCACGGAAACCCAAAAAGCGGCCCGTGGCGAGCTTCTGAAGCGGAAGGACTAAATGATGTTTGAGCGTTTGCGTGAAGATATCCAGAGCGTATTCCATCGAGACCCGGCGGCGCGTAACGCTTTTGAAGTCCTGACCTGCTATCCCGGCATGCATGCAATCTGGATTCATCGTCTGGCCGGCATGCTCTGGCGCAACGAGCTGAAATGGTTGGCGCGACTGGTGTCGAACTTCGGTCGCTGGCTGACCGGGATCGAGATCCATCCCGGTGCGAAAGTCGGGCGGCGTTTCTTCATCGACCACGGCATGGGCATCGTGATTGGCGAGACCGCCGAGATCGGCGACGACGTGACTATCTATCAAGGCGTGACCCTGGGTGGCACCAGTTGGAACAAAGGCAAGCGCCATCCGACGCTGGGTGATGGCGTGGTAGTCGGTGCTGGTGCCAAAGTGTTGGGGCCATTCACTGTGGGTGCCGGCGCCAAGGTCGGCTCCAACGCCGTGGTGACCAAAGAAGTGCCGCCGGGTGCCACCGTAGTGGGGATTCCGGGGCGGATCATCGTCAAGACCGATGAAGAGCAGGACGCCAAGCGCAAGGCCATGGCGGAGAAGATCGGTTTCGATGCCTACGGCGTCAGTGAAGACATGCCCGATCCGGTGGCCCGGGCCATCGGCCAGTTGCTCGATCACCTGCAAGCAGTGGACGGCCGGTTGGAAGGGATGTGCGGCGCGCTGAAAGATCTGGGCAGCAATTACTGTGCGAAAGATCTGCCTGAGTTGCGCGAAGAAGACTTCGCCAGTGTGAAGGGCAAGGATCAGAGTCAGGCCAGTTAAACCGAGCCGCTGCTATCGCGAGCAGGCTCACTCCTACATTTGGAATGCGCTCCCCTGTAGGAGTGAGCCTGCTCGCGATGAACGATGGCTCGGTATCACTGGCTGTCCACAACCCGTCTTTGCTATAGTGCGCGCGCTCTTTTGCGGGTAAACCCGACTAAAGCACTAGGTCTTATAGTTGACTTAAATGCTCGGGAATTGCATACTCCCGCCCATTCCGAACTCCGTGGTAACTGTCCATGCGACTGACTACAAAAGGCCGATACGCCGTGACCGCCATGCTTGACCTGGCGTTGCACGCGCAGCACGGGCCGGTGTCTCTGGCCGATATCTCCGAGCGCCAAGGCATCTCCCTGTCCTACCTCGAACAGCTGTTCGCCAAGCTGCGCCGCAGCAACCTGGTTTCCAGCGTTCGCGGTCCGGGTGGTGGCTACCAATTGTCCCGCGAGATGCAGGGCATCCAGGTCGCCCAGGTGATCGATGCGGTGAACGAATCGGTCGATGCGACCAAGTGCCAGGGCCAGGGCGATTGCCATTCCGGTGACACCTGCCTGACCCATCATCTGTGGTGCGACTTGAGCCTGCAGATTCACGAATTTCTGAGCGGTATCAGCTTGGCCGACCTTGTGACTCGCCGTGAGGTACAAGAAGTGGCCCAGCGTCAGGACCAGCGCCGTTGCAGCAGCAAGGCGCCACGCCTGGACAAGATTGAAGCGTCCGCCGTCGAATGACAGCCGAAGAGCTACCCGCGGCACGCCAGCCCTGATTTAGGAGATAGTCCATGAAATTGCCGATTTACCTTGATTACTCTGCAACCACCCCGGTTGATCCGCGTGTTGCGCAGAAAATGAGTGAATGCCTGCTGGTCGACGGAAACTTCGGTAACCCGGCGTCCCGTTCCCACGTGTTCGGCTGGAAGGCTGAAGAGTCCGTCGAAAACGCTCGCCGTCAGGTGGCCGATCTGGTCAATGCCGACCCGCGTGAAATCGTCTGGACCTCCGGTGCGACCGAGTCCGACAACCTGGCTATCAAGGGCGCGGCACATTTCTATGCCTCCAAGGGCAAGCACCTGATCACCAGCAAGATTGAGCACAAGGCTGTCCTCGACACCATGCGCCAGCTGGAGCGTGAAGGTTTCGAAGTGACCTACCTCGAGCCTACCGAAGACGGTCTGATCACCCCTGCAATGATCGACGCGGCACTGCGCGAAGACACCATTCTGGTGTCGGTGATGCACGTCAACAACGAAATCGGCACCGTCAACGACATCGCCGCCATCGGCGAGATGCTACGCGCCAAAGGCGTGCTGTTCCATGTCGACGCCGCTCAGTCCACTGGCAAGGTCGAGATCGATCTGCAGAAACTGAAAGTCGACATGATGTCGTTTTCCGCCCACAAGACTTATGGCCCTAAAGGCATCGGCGCGCTGTACGTGAGCCGTAAACCGCGTGTGCGCATCGAAGCGACCATGCACGGCGGCGGTCACGAGCGCGGCATGCGTTCCGGTACCCTGGCGACCCACCAGATTGTCGGCATGGGCGAAGCATTTCGCGTGGCCAAAGAAGACATGGCCGCCGAGAACGTGCGCATCAAAGCCTTAAGCGACCGTTTCTACAAGCAGGTCGAGCACCTGGAAGAGCTGTACGTCAACGGCAGCCTGACCGCCCGCGTTCCGCACAATCTGAACCTGAGCTTCAACTACGTTGAAGGCGAGTCGCTGATCATGGCGCTCAAGGATCTGGCGGTATCGTCCGGTTCGGCCTGCACTTCGGCGTCGCTGGAGCCTTCGTACGTACTGCGCGCCCTGGGCCGCAACGACGAACTGGCACACAGCTCGATCCGCTTCACCTTCGGCCGTTTCACCACCGAAGAAGAAATCGACTACGCCGCGCAGAAAGTCTGCGAGGCCGTTACCAAGCTGCGCGCTTTGTCGCCGCTGTGGGACATGTACAAAGACGGCGTCGATATCTCGAAAATCGAGTGGGCGGCACACTAACTATAGAAGCCGCCGGATACAGACCCTGTAGCGACGCGGCGATTTACGCAGCGCAGTTGCAGGGCCTCAAGAGCGGCCCTGATGAGTGAGGATTGAGAATCATGGCTTACAGCGAAAAGGTCATCGACCACTACGAAAACCCGCGCAACGTCGGCAAGATGAACGCGGAAGATCCTGATGTCGGCACCGGCATGGTCGGCGCGCCGGCGTGCGGCGACGTGATGCGTCTGCAGATCAAGGTCAACGATCAGGGCGTTATCGAAGACGCCAAGTTCAAGACCTACGGTTGCGGTTCGGCAATCGCCTCCAGCTCCCTCGCCACCGAGTGGATGAAGGGCAAGACCCTGGACGAAGCCGAAACCATCAAGAACACTCAGCTGGCCGAAGAACTGGCCCTGCCGCCAGTGAAAATCCACTGCTCGGTACTCGCTGAAGACGCTATCAAGGCGGCTGTTCGCGATTACAAGCAGAAGAAAGGCTTGATCTGATCCGCGTTAGGTAAGGAGTTTCCATGGCTATCCAGATGACAGAAGCGGCTGCTCAGCATATTCAGCGTTCTTTAGCAGGGCGCGGTAAGGGCGAGGGTATCCGCCTGGGTGTTCGCACCACGGGCTGTTCCGGTCTCGCCTATGTACTGGAATTCGTCGACGAAGTGGGTGAAGAGGATCAGGTGTTTGAAAGTCATGGTCAGAAAGTGATCATCGACCCGAAAAGCCTGGCCTACCTGGACGGCACCGAGCTCGATTTCGTCAAGGAAGGGTTGAACGAAGGCTTCAAGTTCAACAACCCCAACGTGCGCGGTGAATGTGGCTGCGGCGAAAGCTTCAACATCTGAGGCTGGTCGTGGGTATTCCTTGTCATTTCGCTTTATTCGAGCTGCAACCGAGCTTCCGCCTGGATCTCGAGCAGTTGGCCACGCGCTATCGTGAGTTGGCGCGCGGCGTTCATCCTGACCGCTTTGCCGACGCTTCCGAGCGTGAGCAGCGCTCGGCGCTCGAGCAATCGGCGCGGCTTAACGACGCCTATCAGACGCTCAAGAGCCCGGCCCAGCGTGCGCGCTATCTGCTGAAAATCAGCGGACATGAAGTGCCGATGGAAGTCACGGTCCACGATCCCGAGTTTCTTTTGCAGCAGATGCAATGGCGCGAAGAACTCGAAGATCTGCAGGACAGTGCCGACCTCGACGGTGTCGCGGTGTTCAAGCGTCGCTTGAAAGCAGCTCAGGAACAACTCAACGAAAGCTTCGCAGCCTGTTGGGATGATGCGGCACAACGCGAGCAGGCCGAACGCCTGATGCGGCGCATGCAGTTCCTCGACAAGCTCACCTACGAAGTGCGCCAGCTAGAAGAGCGCCTCGACGATTAACCCAGTGCTGCCCTGATTGCACGCCTGACAGACAGATAAGACCTGATCACCATGGCTCTACTGCAGATCGCCGAACCCGGCCAAAGTCCTCAACCGCACCAGCGCCGTCTGGCTGTGGGGATCGACTTGGGTACTACCAATTCGCTGGTCGCTGCGCTGCGCAGTGGTCTGTCCGAGCCGCTGGCCGACGCCAACGGGCAGGTCATCCTGCCGTCCGCCGTGCGTTATCACGCCGACCGCGTTGAAGTCGGCGAGTCGGCCAAGCTGGCCGCAGCCTCCGACCCTCTGAACACCGTGCTGTCGGTCAAGCGCTTGATGGGTCGTGGTCTGTCCGACGTCAAGCAACTGGGCGAACAATTGCCGTATCGCTTCGTCGGTGGCGAGTCGCACATGCCGTTCATCGACACTGTGCAAGGCCCGAAAAGCCCGGTCGAAGTCTCCGCCGATATCCTCAAGGTCCTGCGTCAGCGTGCTGAAGCGACTTTGGGTGGCGAACTGGTTGGCGCGGTAATCACCGTTCCTGCCTATTTTGACGATGCTCAGCGCCAGGCCACCAAAGACGCGGCCAAACTCGCCGGTTTGAACGTATTGCGTCTGCTCAACGAGCCGACCGCCGCAGCCGTGGCTTACGGTCTGGATCAGCACGCCGAAGGTCTGGTGGCGATTTACGACTTGGGCGGCGGCACCTTCGATATTTCGATTCTGCGTCTGACCGGCGGCGTGTTCGAAGTACTCGCCACCGGCGGCGACAGTGCGCTGGGCGGCGATGACTTCGACCACGCGATTGCCGGCTGGATCATCGAGGGCGCCGGCCTGTCCGCTGATCTCGACCCGGGTGCACAACGCAATTTGTTGCAAACAGCCTGCGCGGCCAAAGAAGCCCTGACCGATGCGGCCAGCGTTGAAGTGGCTTACGGCGACTGGAAAGCGCAACTGACCCGTGAAGCCTTCGATGCGCTGATCGAGCCGATGGTCGCGCGCAGCCTGAAAGCCTGCCGCCGCGCCGTGCGTGATTCCGGCATCGAGCTGGAAGACGTCCACGCCGTGGTCATGGTCGGTGGTTCGACCCGTGTGCCACGCGTTCGCGAAGCGGTTGCCGAAGCCTTCGGTCGCCAGCCATTGACGGAAATCGACCCGGATCAAGTGGTGGCCATTGGGGCCGCGATCCAGGCTGATACCCTGGCCGGCAACAAGCGCGACGGCGGCGAATTGCTGCTGCTCGACGTGATCCCGCTGTCCCTGGGGCTGGAAACCATGGGCGGCCTGATGGAGAAGGTGATTCCGCGCAACACCACCATCCCCGTCGCTCGCGCCCAGGACTTCACCACCTATAAAGACGGCCAGTCGGCCATGGCCATCCACGTCTTGCAGGGCGAGCGCGAGCTGATCAGCGACTGCCGCTCCCTGGCACGCTTCGAATTGCGCGGCATCCCGGCGATGGTGGCCGGTGCAGCGAAAATCCGCGTGACCTTCCAGGTTGATGCCGACGGTCTGCTCAGCGTGTCTGCCCGTGAGTTGGGCTCGGGCGTTGAAGCGAGCATTCAGGTCAAACCGTCCTACGGCCTGACCGACGGCGAAATCGCCAAAATGCTCAAGGATTCGTTCCAGCACGCCAATGACGACAAGGTCGCCCGCGTATTGCGCGAGCAGCAAGTCGATGCCCAGCGCCTGCTCGAAGCCGTGCAGGGTGCTCTGGATGCCGATGGCGAGCGTTTGCTCGACGCCGAAGAGCGCATGGTCATTGAACTGCAAATGCAGGAACTGGCCGAACTGATGAAAGGTACCGATGGTTACGCCATCGAGCAGCAGACCAAGCGTCTGTCGCAAGTGACCGATGCTTTTGCCGCCCGCCGCATGGATTTGACGGTGAAAGCCGCTCTGTCGGGGCGCAACCTGAATGAAATCGAGGATATCTGATGCCGCAGGTCATTTTTCTGCCCCACGAGAAGTTCTGCCCTGAAGGCATGGTGGTCGAGGCTGCGCCCGGCACATCGATTCTCGAACTGGCCCACGAACACCACATCGAGATGGAAAGTGCCTGCGGCGGCGTCTGCGCCTGCACCACCTGCCACTGCATCATCCGCGAGGGTTTCGACTCGCTGGAAGAAGCTGACGAGCTGGAAGAGGACTTCCTTGATCGGGCCTGGGGCCTTGAGGCGCAATCGCGTCTGGCCTGTCAGGCCATCGTCGGTGAAGAAGACCTCACCGTCGAGATTCCGAAATATTCGCTTAACCATGCGGCCGAAGCGCCGCACTGACTGGTAAGACTGTCATGAGCTACGGTTGGAATGATGTTCAACGCATTGCCGAAGAGCTGGCCGAGGCCCACGAGGGCGTCGATCCGTACTCGGTAGGTTTCGTCCGTCTGCAGCAGATGATTCTTGAACTGCCAGACTTCGACAGCACTTCTGGCCGTGTCGGCGAGAAGGTGCTCGAAGCGGTTCAGGAGCTTTGGGCCGCAGAATTGGACTGATCGTCTCGCAGGTTAGGCAATACCCAAGAACCCGCGTATAATTCGCGGGTTTAATTTTTCGCAAATTACCGTTTCTGGAGTTACACCATGGCTGTTCAACGTACTTTCTCCATCATCAAGCCTGACGCCGTTGCTAAAAACGTGATCGGCAAGATCACCACTCGCTTCGAAGACGCTGGCCTGCGCGTTGTAGCTTCGAAACTGAAGCAACTGTCCAAAGCCGAAGCCGAAGGCTTCTACGCTGAGCACAGCGAGCGCGGTTTCTTCGGTGACCTGGTTGCGTTCATGACTTCCGGCCCGGTTGTCGTTCAGGTTCTGGAAGGCGAAAACGCTATCGCTCGCAACCGTGAGCTGATGGGCGCTACCAACCCTAAAGAAGCAGCTCCAGGCACCATCCGCGCTGACTTCGCTGAATCGATCGACGCCAACGCCGTTCACGGTTCGGACTCCGAAGCTGCTGCCGCTCGCGAAATCGCTTACTTCTTCGCAGCTACTGAAGTAACCACTCGCTAAGCATTGCTTGAAGAGTGAAGGTGAATCCATGACGACATCGACTGTTAAAACAAACCTGCTGGGTCTGACCCAGCCGGAAATGGAAAAATTCTTCGACTCAATCGGGGAGAAGCGTTTCCGTGCCGGTCAGGTAATGAAATGGATTCACCACTTTGGCGTCGATGATTTCGACGCCATGACGAACGTCAGCAAGGCCTTGCGCGACAAGCTCAAGGCTATTGCTGAAGTGCGTGGTCCGGAAGTGGTCAGCGAGGACATCTCCAGCGACGGCACCCGTAAATGGGTGGTGCGCGTGGCGTCCGGCAGCTGCGTCGAGACCGTGTACATTCCCCAGGGCAAACGCGGCACGTTGTGCGTTTCGTCCCAGGCAGGCTGTGCCCTGGATTGCAGTTTCTGCTCCACCGGCAAGCAAGGCTTCAATAGCAACCTCACCGCCGCCGAAGTCATCGGTCAGGTGTGGATTGCCAACAAATCTTTCGGCAGCGTCCCGGCCACCGTCGACCGCGCCATCACCAACGTGGTGATGATGGGCATGGGCGAGCCGTTGCTGAACTTCGACAACGTCGTCGCCGCCATGCATCTGATGATGGATGACCTCGGCTACGGGATTTCCAAGCGCCGCGTGACCCTGTCCACCTCGGGCGTGGTGCCGATGATCGATGAGCTGGCCAAGCACATCGACGTATCCCTGGCGTTGTCCCTGCACGCACCGAATGACGCATTGCGTAACCAATTGGTGCCGATCAACAAGAAATATCCGCTTAAGATGCTGCTCGAGTCGTGCCAGCGCTACATGTCCGCCCTTGGCGAAAAACGTGTGCTGACCATCGAGTACACCTTGCTCAAGGACATCAACGACAAGGTTGAACACGCCGTTGAAATGATCGAGCTGCTGAAGAACATTCCATGCAAGATCAACCTGATTCCGTTCAACCCGTTCCCGCATTCCGGGTACGAGCGGCCAAGCAACAACGCGATCCGTCGTTTCCAGGATCAGTTGCATCAGGCCGGTTTCAACGTCACTGTCCGCACCACCCGTGGTGAAGACATCGACGCCGCATGTGGTCAATTGGTAGGGCAGGTGCTGGATCGCACCCGTCGCAGCGAACGTTATATCGCCGTGCGCGAGTTGAGCGCCGACAGCGATCTGGCACAGAACGCCGCGAACACTAACTAAGAGAGGATCTCTATGTCCCTGCGCTTTGCGCTGCTGTTGCTGTTGGCCAGCCTGTGTGCTGGTTGTGTCCTGTCGGGTGATTACAACCCGATGAAGACCAGCAAGGGCCGCGATGAAGCGCGGGCTGCCTACGTGCGACTGGGGCTGGGATACCTGCAGCAGGGCATGACCGAACGTGCCAAGGTGCCGTTGAAGAAAGCGCTCGATCTGGACAGTTCGGACCCGGACGCCAATGCAGCCCTGGGCCTGGTGTTTCAGGCCGAAATGGAGCCTGCACTGGCCGACGAGCACTTTCGCAAGGCCTTGTCCTCACGTCCCGCCGATGCGCGCATCCTCAACAACTACGGCAGTTTTCTCTACGAACAGCAGCGCTACAAGGAAGCCTACGAGCGTTTTGAACAAGCGGCCGCCGATACCCTGTATCCTGAGCGTTCACGGGTGTTCGAAAACCTCGGCATGACCGCCGCCAAGCTTGGCCAGCGTGATCTGGCGCAGCAACAGCTGGAAAAAGCCCTGCGTCTTAATCGCCAACAACCGCGCGCATTGCTGGAAATGGCTGAGTTGTCGTTCGAAGACAGGCATTATGTGCCCGCGCGTGACTATTACGACCGTTTCAGCCAGCTGACCGAACAAAATGCACGTAGCCTGTTGCTCGGCGTTCGGCTGGCAAAAGTGTTTGAAGATCGCGACAAGGCCGCCAGTTACGGCCTGCAATTAAAACGACTCTATCCCGGTACGCCGGAATATCAGCAATACCTGTCGGAGCAATGATGAAAGCGGCGCATCCCGAAGTTGTAGCAGCGAATCGCGTTAACCCCGGTGAGACTCTGCGCCAGGCCCGCGAAAGCAATGGCTGGTCGCTGGCCGAAGTGGCCCTCAAGCTCAACCTCACCGTGACCTCCCTGAGCAATCTTGAAGCCGGCGCGTTCGACAAGCTGCCGGGGCATACCTTCGCTCGCGGTTACATTCGCGCCTATGCCAAATTGCTCGGCATGGACCAGACCGTTCTGGTTCAGCAATTCGACCAGTCCACCGGCACCGATTCCCAGGGCAGCAACGTTCACGCCCTCGGCCGCATCGAAGAGCCGGTGCGGGTTTCCCACACCATTTTGCGCATTGTCAGCCTTCTGCTGCTGGTGGCGGTCATCGGCGGCGGTTTCGTCTGGTGGCAGGATCAGACGTCGCTGAGAAGCAAGGACCTGACCACGCTGGCGCCTGAACACGTCGAAGTCGAAGGCGCGGACGGCACCACCCAGATCCATCCGATTGACGAGCCGGAAGACCAGGCCGTCGCCGAGAATCAGGCCGACGGCTCCACCGCTCTCGCGCTGCCGCAGTCGGAAACCAGCGCCGAATCGACGGGCGCCGAGCCTGCCGCACCGGCAACCGGCGCCGCGACGCCTGCACCGACCGCACCGGCTGCTCCAGCCGCAACCCCAGCCGCTCCTGTTGTCGCCGCACCTGCGACGCCTGCCGCCCCGGCGCCTGCGGTGCCGAACGCGCCTGCGCCGGCCGTGACCGCCCCGGTGGCTCCCGCTCCAGCCGCGCCTGCGGCGGCGCCGGTCGCCGGCCAAGGCCAGGTTGCGGTGCAATTTGTCGCCGACTGCTGGACGCAAGTCACCGATGGCAGCGGCAAAGTCCTGTTCAGTGGTCTCAAGCGTAAAGGCGACAGCCTGTCCGTTGCCGGCAAGCCGCCTTTCGCCGTTCGCCTGGGCTATGCCCGTGGCGCACAGGTCAGCTACAACGGCCAGGCGGTCGATGTCGCTCCGTTCACCAGTGGCGAGACTGCTCGCCTGAAGTTGGGTCAATAAGTCATGCACGGCGAATCTCCAATCAAACGTCGCGAATCGCGCAAGATCTGGGTCGGTAACGTACCGGTGGGCGGCGATGCGCCGATCGCTGTGCAGAGCATGACCAACAGCGACACCAATGACGTGGCCGCCACCGTTGCGCAGATCAACCGTCTGGAAGCCGCCGGCGTCGACATCGTGCGTGTCTCGGTGCCGGACATGGACGCCGCCGAGGCGTTCGGCAAGATCAAGCAACTGGTCAAGGTGCCGCTGGTTGCCGACATCCACTTCGATTACCGGATCGCCCTGCGTGTCGCCGAACTCGGTGTGGATTGCCTGCGCATCAACCCGGGCAACATCGGGCGTGAAGACCGCGTGCGTGCCGTGGTCGATGCCGCCCGCGACCGTGGCATCCCGATCCGCATCGGCGTCAACGCCGGCTCGCTGGAAAAAGACCTGCAAAAAAAATACGGCGAGCCAACCCCGGCCGCGCTGGTCGAATCCGCCTTGCGTCACGTCGAACACCTCGAACGCCTGAATTTTCAGGACTTCAAGGTCAGCGTGAAGGCCTCCGACGTGTTCATGGCCGTCGAAGCCTACCGCCTGCTGGCCAAGGAAATCGTCCAGCCGCTGCACCTGGGTATCACCGAAGCCGGTGGTTTGCGTTCGGGCACAGTGAAATCCGCCGTGGGCCTAGGTATGCTGCTCGCCGAAGGGATTGGCGATACTATCCGCATCTCGCTGGCGGCCGACCCGGTCGAGGAAGTGAAAGTCGGTTACGACATTCTCAAGTCTTTGCATCTGCGTTCCCGTGGCATCAACTTCATCGCCTGCCCGAGCTGCTCGCGGCAGAACTTTGATGTGGTGAAAACCATGAACGAGCTGGAAGGGCGCCTTGAAGACCTGCTGGTGCCGCTGGATGTCGCGGTGATCGGTTGCGTGGTCAACGGCCCCGGCGAGGCCAAGGAAGCCCATATCGGCTTGACCGGCGGCACGCCAAACCTGATTTACATCGACGGCAAGCCGTCGCAGAAACTGACGAATGACAATCTGGTGGACGAGCTGGAAAGGCTGATCCGCCAGAAAGCGGCCGAAAAGGTCGAAGCTGACGCTGCGGTTATCGCGCGTGGCTGATCGAACGAATTAAGGAATCTTTGTGAGCAAGTCTCTGCAAGCCATTCGTGGCATGAACGACATCCTGCCCGAACAGACCCCGCTGTGGCGTTATTTCGAGAGCACTGTCGCGCGTCTGCTGGATAACTACGGTTACAAGCAGATCCGCATGCCGATCGTCGAGTTCACCGAGCTGTTCAAGCGCTCGATCGGTGAAGTGACCGATATCGTCGAAAAAGAGATGTACACGTTCGAAGACCGCAACGGTGACTCCCTGACCCTGCGTCCGGAAGGCACCGCGGCGTGCGTGCGTGCCGTGCTTGAACACGGTATTACCGGTGGTGGCCAGGTGCAGAAACTCTGGTACATCGGCCCGATGTTCCGCCACGAGCGTCCGCAGAAAGGCCGTTATCGCCAGTTTCACCAGATCGGTCTGGAAGTGTTCAACCTCGACGGTCCGGACATCGACGCCGAGTTGATCATCATGACCTGGCGCCTGTGGGGCGAGCTGGGTATCCGTGATGCGGTCAAGCTCGAACTCAACAGCCTCGGCACCAGCGAGTCCCGCGGCCGTTATCGTGAAGCGCTGGTCGAGTACCTCTCGGCGCACCACGACAAGCTCGACGAAGACAGCCAGCGTCGCCTGAAGACCAACCCGCTGCGTGTGCTCGACACGAAAAATGCCGACACCCAGGCCGTGCTGGTCGATGCGCCGAAAATGGCCGACTACCTGGACGACGAGTCCCGCGCGCACTTCGAAGGCCTGAAGGCGCGCCTGGATGCCGTTGGCATTCCTTACGTGCTCAACCCGAAACTGGTGCGCGGCCTCGATTACTACAGCAAAACCGTATTCGAATGGGTCACCGACAAGCTCGGTGCACAGGGCACCGTCTGCGCGGGCGGCCGTTACGACGGTCTGGTCGAGCAGATGGGCGGCAAGCCGACCCCGGGCGTGGGTTTCGCCATGGGCATCGAACGTCTGGTCTTGATGCTCGAAACTCTGGAGCAGATCCCTGCGGAAATTTCCCGTCAGGTCGACGTTTACCTCTGCGCCTTCGGTGAAGAGGCCGAACTGGCCGGCCTGGCGCTGGCCGAACGGGTTCGCGATCAACTTCCAAACCTGCGCCTGCAAGTCAATGCCGGCGCTGGCAGCTTCAAGAGCCAGTTCAAGAAGGCCGACAAGAGCGGTGCGCTGTACGCGCTGATCCTCGGTGACGACGAAATGGCCGGGCAAGTGGTAGGTTTCAAACCCCTGCGTGGCCAGGGCGAACAACAAAGCATTGCCTGGGATGCGCTCGCCGCTCACCTGGCCACCTGCGTCGTGCAGGGTTGAAGCTGTCTTAACAGCCGATTTAGCGATTAAGGAGTATTGGGGTGTCGAGTACCGAAGACGAACAGTTGGCGGATTTGAAGGACTGGTGGACACGCAACGGCAAACCTCTGGTCACCGGCGGCCTGTTGGCGCTGGTCATCGTGTTCGGCTGGCAGGCTTATCACAAATATCAGGGCAACCAGTCGCAAGGCGCTTCGGTGCTCTATCAGCAACTGCTGGAAACCACACTGACGCCTGACGGCAAGCCTGATGCCGCCCGCGTTGCGGATCTGGCCGGCAAGCTCAACAGCGAATTCGGCGGCACTGCCTACGCGCAGTACGGCAGCCTGTTCGTCGCGAAAGTGGCGGTCGACAGCGGCAAGCTGGACGACGCGGCGACCGAACTCAAAGCCATCGTCGACAAACCGGCCAACCCGGCGCTGGGCGAAATTGCCCGTCAGCGTCTGGCGCAGGTGCTCGGCGCGCAGGACAAGGCCGAAGACGCCTTGAAACTGCTCGATGGCGACGCCGACCAGGCGTTCCTCGCCACTCGCGAAGAACTCAAGGGCGACCTGCTGGTGCGCTTGGGCCGGACCGATGACGCGAACAAGGCGTATCAAAAAGCCAAGGCAGCGCTGTCGGATGAAGCGGCGGTCGGTGGCCTTCAAATCAAGCTCGACGACCTGGCCAAAGGGGATGCGTGACGTGATCCGTTGGAAGCATGCAGCATTGCTGGCTCTGGCCCTTCTGGCCGCGGGTTGCAGCAGCAACAGCAAGAAAGAATTGCCACCGGCCGAATTGACCGACTTCAAAGAAGAAGTCGTTCTGCAGAAGCAGTGGAGTCGTTCGATCGGTGACGGTCAGGGCGAAACCTACAACATGCTGGTGCCGGCGATCGACGGTGACACCATCTACGCGGCCGATGTGACGGGCGTGGTGATGGCCATGGATCGCAGCAACGGCGACGTGAAGTGGGACCAGGATCTGGAACTGCCTGTCTCCGGCGCCGTCGGCGTGGGTTACGGTCTGGTACTGATCGGTACGCTGCGTGGCGAAGTCGTCGCTCTGGACACCAGCAACGGTGAAGAGAAGTGGCGTGCCCGCGTCAACAGTGAAGTCCTCGCGCCGCCAGCCAACAACGGCGACGTGGTGGTGGTGCAGACCCAGGACGATCGTCTGATCGGTCTGGATGCGGCCACCGGCAACCAACGCTGGGTGTATGACAGCACCCCGGCGGTACTGACCCTGCGTGGCACCAGTGCGCCGCTGGTCACCAACCGCCTTGCGCTGGCCGGCCTGTCGACCGGTAAAGTGGTCGCGCTGGACATCTCCAACGGTGTGCCGGTGTGGGAACAACGCATCGCCATTCCGCAGGGCCGTTCGGAACTGGAGCGCGTGGTCGACATCGACGGCGGCCTGCTGCTGTCCGGCGGCACTCTGTACGTCGCTAGCTATCAGGGCCGCGTCGCTGCGCTGGATGTGGAAAGCGGTCGTCAACTCTGGCAGCGCGATGCCTCGAGCTACGCCGGTATTGCTCAGGGTTTCGGCAGCGTCTACGTGAGCCTGTCCTCGGGCACCGTTGAAGGCGTTGACGAGCGTTCCACTACCGCGCTGTGGAGCAACGATGCGTTGGCTCGCCGTCAACTGTCGGCTCCGGAAGTGTTCTCCAGCTACGTAGCTGTGGGTGACCTGGAAGGTTATCTGCACCTGCTGAGTCAGGTCGACGGTCGTTTCGTCGGCCGCGAGCGCATCGACAGCGACGGCCTGCGTGCCCGTCCGCTGGTGGTGGGCGACACGATTTATGTGTATGGCAACAGCGGCAAACTGGAAGCCCTGACCATCAAGTAACAACTATGCTTGGGGTTGATCCCCAAGCGGCCCTGCATCAGCAGGGTTTGCAGCGCCCCCGGGTGTTGCCCCGAGCACCAGCCGCTGCCTCGCAGCGGCTTTTGTATTTTCTGAAATAACGCAGTGGAGAGCCGCATGGTTCCCGTAATCGCCCTGGTGGGCCGACCGAACGTCGGCAAGTCCACCTTGTTCAACCGCCTGACCAGGACTCGCGACGCCATCGTCGGCGACTTGTCCGGTCTGACCCGTGATCGCCAGTACGGTGAGGCCAAGTGGCAAGGGCGTTCTTACATTCTGATCGACACCGGCGGTATCTCCGGTGACGAGCATGGTATGGACGAAAAAATGGCCGAGCAGTCGCTGCTGGCCATCGAAGAAGCCGATGTGGTGCTGTTTCTGGTAGATGCCAAGGCCGGTTTTACCGCTGCCGACCAGATGATCGCCGAGCATTTGCGCAAACGTAACAAGCGTTCCCACGTGGTTGCCAACAAGGTCGACAACATCGACCCGGAAATGGCCCGCGCCGAATTCGCCCCGCTGGGCATGGGTCACGCGATCCCGATCGCCGGTGCCCATGGCCGTGGCATCACGCAATTGCTGGAAGCCGCCCTTGGCGATTTCCCGCGCGATGATGACGAGCTGGCTGAAGGTGAAGAGGAAGAGGTCGTTGCCGAAGGCGAGGAAGCCAAGCGCATTCCTGGCCCGAGTGAAAAAGACGGGATCAAGATCGCCATCATCGGCCGTCCGAACGTTGGCAAGTCGACCCTGGTCAACCGCATGCTCGGTGAAGATCGGGTCATCGTCTACGACCAGCCGGGCACTACCCGCGACAGTATTTACATCCCGTTCGAACGCAACGAAGAAAAGTACACGCTGATCGACACCGCCGGTGTGCGCAAGCGCGGCAAGATCCACGAAGAAGTCGAAAAGTTCTCCGTGGTCAAAACCCTGCAGGCGATCAAAGACGCCAACGTGGTGATCTTCGTCATGGACGCCCGCGAAGGCGTGGTCGATCACGACCTCAACCTCCTGGGCTTCGCGATCGAATCCGGTCGTGCACTGGTTATCGCCATCAACAAGTGGGACGGCATGACGCCGAGCGAGCGCGACTTCGTCAAGGTCGAGCTGCAACGTCGCCTGTTCTTCGTTGACTACGCTGACATCCACTTTATCTCGGCACTGCACGGTACGGGCGTGGGCAACCTCTACGCCTCGGTGCAGAACTCCTTCAAGTCGGCGGTCACCCGCTGGCCGACCAACCGCCTGACCCAGATCCTGGAAGATGCGGTGGGCGAGCACGCGCCACCGATGGTCAACAACCGCCGGATCAAGCTGCGTTACGCTCACCTGGGTGGGGCTAACCCGCCGATTATCGTGATCCACGGTAACCAGATCGAGAAAGTGCCGAAGTCGTATGTGCGCTATCTGGAGAACACTTACCGTCGTGTGCTGAAGCTGGTCGGTACGCCGATCCGCATCGAGTTCAAGGGCGGCGAGAACCCGTACGAAGGCAACAAGAACACGCTGACCGACCGCCAGGTCAACAAGAAGCGTCGCTTGATGTCGCACAACAAGAAAGCCAGCAAGAAACGCCGCGACAAGAAGTGATCCGAGGCCCTGCACAATTTTGTGTGGGGCTTTTGTGGCGAGGGGATTTATCCCCGATGGGCTGCGCAGCAGCCCCAAAACCTGTGTCCGCGGTGTATCAGTCAAACCGCATTCAACGGGTTTGCGACTGCTTCGCAGCCGGAACGGGGATAAATCCCCTCGCCACAGGATTGGGTCTGTTCAATGAGAGAAGGGTGCCGTCTGGCGCCCTTTTTTTATGGGCGCCGGATGGGCTATCCTCGGGCTCTCCCGCGCCGTCGTCAGAGCCGGGTGTTGAGCAGAGAACCCCCGATGATCACCAGCAAGCTGCCGAATGTCGGCATCACTATTTTCACGCAGATGTCTCAGCTCGCGGCGCAGACCGGCGCGATCAACCTGTCCCAGGGTTTTCCTGATTTCGATGGCCCGCAATCGTTGCGCGACGCGGTGGGTCGGCACATCGCCAGCGGCCACAACCAGTATTCGCCGATGACCGGCTTGCCGGCGTTGCGTCAGCAGATCGCCGCCAAGATCGCGCGCAGCTATGGCGTGAATGTCGATGCCGACCATGAAGTGACGGTGACGCCGGGCGCGACCCAGGCGATTTTTTGTGCGATTCAGGCGGTTATCCACAGCGGTGACGAAGTCATCGTCTTCGATCCGGCCTATGACAGCTACGAACCCGCAGTGGAATTGGCCGGTGGCCGTTGTGTGCATGTGCAACTGGGGCTGCAGGATTTCTCTATCGATTTCGATCAACTCCGCGCTGCGCTCACCCCGCGCACGCGGATGATCATCCTCAACACCCCGCACAACCCGAGCGGTGCGCTGATCAGCCGCGCCGAGCTGGATCAACTGGCGGCGTTGATCCGTGATCGCGACATCTATGTGATCAGCGACGAAGTTTACGAACACCTGGTTTTCGACGGCGTGGCGCATGTCAGCGTGCTGGCCCATGAAGAGCTGTATCAGCGCGCGTTCGTGGTCAGCTCGTTCGGCAAGACTTACCACGTCACCGGCTGGAAAACCGGCTACGTCGTCGCACCGCCAGCGCTGACCGCCGAGTTACGCAAAGTGCACCAGTACGTGAGTTTCTGTGGCGTCACTCCGCTGCAATATGCGCTGGCCGATTACATGGCCGAGCACCCGGAGCATGTCGAAGAACTGCCGGATTTCTATCAGGCCAAGCGCGATCTGTTCTGTGATCTGCTGGCGCCTTCGCGCTTCAGCTTCACCCGCGTCACCGGCACCTATTTCCAGTTGGTCGATTATTCGCGGATCCGTCCTGATCTGAATGATGTCGACATGGCCATGTGGATGACCCGCGAGCACGGCGTGGCGAGCATTCCGGTGTCGGTGTTCTACCAGAATCCACCGCAAGGCCAGCGCCTGGTGCGGCTGTGCTTTGCCAAACGCGAGGAGACGCTGCGTGAAGCGGCGGCGAAACTATGCGTGATCTGAGTGCGTTGCCCGATCTGACCCTGGCGCTGATCCAGACCAGCCTGGCCTGGCATGACCGCCAGGCCAACCTTGAGCATTTCGAGCTGTTGCTGGAGCAGGCCCGTGGCGCCGACCTGATTGTTCTGCCAGAGATGTTCACCACCGGCTTTTCCATGGAATCGGAAACCCTCGCCGAAGCCGAAAACGGTCCGACCAGCAAATGGCTGCGGGCGCAGGCGGCGAAGTTCGATGCGGTGATCACCGGCAGCGTGATCATTCAGGCGGCCGACGGTAGCCATCGCAACCGCTTGCTGTGGGCGCGGCCGGACGGTGAAGTGCTGCACTACGACAAGCGTCACCTGTTCCGCATGGCCGGCGAACACAACCACTACACCCCCGGCGAGCGTCAGGTGCAGTTCGAACTCAAGGGCTGGCGGATTCGTCCGTTGATCTGCTACGACCTGCGCTTCCCGGTGTGGAGCCGCGATGCGCAGGACACCGATCTGCTGCTGTACACCGCCAACTGGCCGGGCGCACGGCGCTTGCACTGGAATCGTCTGTTGCCGGCGCGAGCGATTGAAAATCTCTGCTACGTGGCGGCGGTAAATCGCATTGGCAGCGATGGCAAGGGTTTCGCTTACACCGGTGACAGCCAGGTCCTGGACTTTCAGGGCGAGACCTTGCTGGCGGCGGGGGAGGCGGATGGCGTGTTCAAGGTGGTGCTGGAGGCGGCGCCGTTGGCGGCTTACCGTGAGCGCTTTCCGGCGAATCTGGATGCTGATACCTTCAAGTTCACCTAATAGTTGCATCGTCTGAGTGGGCCCCTTCGCGGGCAAGCCCGCTCCCACAATGACCGAGGCGTACACAAATTCTGGGTACGCCCAAACCATGTGGGAGCGGGCTTGCTCGCGAAGGGGCCATCAGCTTCACCGCAAAACCTTCACGCAAAAAGAAAGGCCCCGGAGCTCACACTCCGGGGCCTTTCGCATTTCTGCGGTCGATTACGCCGCTTTCGCCTCAGGCTGGCTCAGCGAGCGGTTCAATGCGCTGAACAGGGCCTTGAAGCTCGCCGTGGTGATGTTTTCATCAATGCCCACGCCGTGCACCGCACGTTCACCATTCACACGCAATTCGATGTAAGCCGCGGCTTTGGCGTTGGTGCCTGCGCCGATCGCATGTTCGTTGTAGTCCATGATCTCCACTGGAATCGGCAGGCCGGCGACCAGCGCTTCCAGCGCGCCGTTGCCTTTGCCGCGCCAGTGCAGGTTGGTTTCGCCCTGACCTTGGCTGGCCACTTCCACTTCGACGGCGCTGTTGCCGTTCTCTTCCTGCAGGCGATGGCTGACCAGCGCGTACGGGGTGTTGGCTTGCAGATATTCACTGATCAACAGCGAGTGAATCTGCTTGGCGGTCATCTCCAGGCCCAGGCGGTCGGTTTCACGCTGCACGACCTGGCTGAACTCTATCTGCATGCGACGCGGCAAGCTGATGCCGTATTCCTGCTCCAACAAATAAGCGATGCCGCCCTTGCCCGACTGGCTGTTGACGCGGATCACTGCCTCGTAGCTGCGGCCGATGTCGGCCGGGTCGATCGGCAGGTACGGCACTTCCCACAGGGTGTCCGGTTTCTGCTGGGCGAAACCTTTGCGGATCGCGTCCTGGTGCGAGCCGGAGAACGCGGTGTGCACCAGATCGCCAACGTACGGGTGACGCGGATGCACCTGAATCTGGTTGCACTCTTCGACGACTTTGCGCACGCCATCGATGTCGGAGAAGTCCAGCTCAGGGTCGACGCCCTGGGTGTACATGTTCAGCGCGACGGTGACGAGGTCGACGTTACCGGTACGCTCGCCGTTGCCGAACAGGCAGCCTTCGACACGGTCGGCGCCGGCCATCAGGCCCAGCTCGGTGGCGGCCACGCCAGTGCCACGGTCGTTGTGGGTGTGCAGGCTGATGATCACGCTGTCACGGCGGTTGATGTTACGACCGAACCACTCGATCTGGTCGGCGTAAACGTTCGGTGTTGCGCATTCAACGGTGGCCGGCAGGTTGAGGATCATCTTGTGTTCAGGTGTCGGGTTCCACACCTCGATCACGGCGTCACAGACTTCCTTGGCGAATTCCAGCTCGGTGGCGCTGAAGGTTTCCGGCGAGTATTCGAAGGTCCACTCGGTTTCTGGCTGCATGGCTGCGTACTTGACGAACAGCTTGGCCGCATTGACCGCGATGGCCTTGATGCCGTCCTTGTCCTGGTTGAAGACGATGCGACGGAAAGAAGGCGAGGTGGCGTTGTACAGGTGCACGATGGCTTTCTTCGCCCCGCGCAGGGATTCGAAGGTGCGCTCGATCAAATCTTCGCGGCCCTGGGTCAGCACCTGAATGGTGGTGTCGTCCGGGATGTGGCCTTCTTCGATCAGGGTACGCACGAAGTCAAAATCGGTTTGCGAAGCGGCCGGGAACGACGCCTCGATTTCTTTCACGCCCACCTGCACCAGGGTTTTCCAGAAGCGCAGCTTCTTCGCCGCGTCCATCGGCTCGATCAGCGACTGGTTGCCGTCACGCAGGTCGGAGCTGCACCAGATCGGCGCGGCGTCGATGGTTTTCGACGGCCAGGTGCGGTCCGGCAGGTTGATGACGGGAAACGCGCGGTATTTCGAAGACGGGTCTTTGAGCATGCTCATCGGGAAATTCCTTGTTGTCTGGGCCGAAAAGAGGCGGCCTGCCGGTTGAACGTATGTTCTTGGAAAAGCGTGGGACGAGGCGCAGCGATTCAGCCTGGCAGTCGTGCACTGACGAGGCACAGGCTGCGGTGCTGGCGAAGCTGAATGAGGGTGTGAGAGGTTTTCATGGCTTCAACCCTAACCTTGAGGGGGAAGGATGGCAAGCAGTCGAAAAAAATTGAGAGGAATACCCGAAAAGCGGTTTTTTGCGCGATTTTATTGTGCTTGATGGCGGGGATTGTCGTTATTTTTGCGTGGGGTTTGATTGGGGCGCAATCGAGCAGGCGGTGTGTCATGGGGCCTTGTGGTGTTGGTGAGGACGCCTTCGCGGGCAAGCCCGCTCCCACAGGTTATCCGGGTGTACATAAAATTTGTGTACGACACGGACACTGTGGGAGCGGGCTTGCCCGCGAAGAGGCCAGCAGTCTCGACACAACGATTACGGTTGAAACGCGCCGATAAAAATCGCCGGATCCACCCGCGCATCATTCAGGCTGACGTTCCAGTGCATATGCGGCCCGGTCGCCCGGCCTGTGGCGCCAACCTTGCCCACCACCGCGCCCCGGGCCAGTTGCTGGCCGTTCTTCACGTCGATCTTCGACATATGGCAGAACATGCTGATAAAGCCTTGGCCATGGTCAACAAACACAGTGTTGCCATTGAAGAAGTAGTTGCCGATCAGAATCACCTTGCCCGCCGCCGGCGTCTTGATTGGTGTCCCGGCCGGTACCGCGAAATCAAGCCCGGCATGGGGATTGCGCTCTTCGCCATTGAAGAAACGACGCACACCAAACTTGCTCGACAGCGGGCCATTGACCGGTTTGTCCAGCAGCAGGTTGCTCGGCGTGTTCGGGCTGAAACTGCGGTAAGCCTTGATCTGCTCGGCCAGTTCACCCTCGATGCGCTTGAGGTTGTTGGCGTCTGGATTGACCTGTTGTTTGTTCTTCAGGGTGATGTGCTGTTCCGGGTATTTCTTGCTGCCGACGGTGAACGGCAGCGTGCGGCCAGCGCTATTGATTTGCTGGGCGCCCGGTTTGACCGTCAATGGCACGCCGACGATCGCCAGCCAGTTGTTCTGCTCTTTCACCACCAGTACCGGTCTGCCCTGATAAGTCGCCTTCGGGGCCTGCGCGGCCGCGCCCAGATCGACCACCGCAACGCCGCCGGGCACCGGCTTGTTCAGCAGTCGGGTGATGTAACTGTCGGCGTGGGCGTTGAAAGACAAACAGAGCAAAAGCAGTGGTGCGAGAAAACGCGGCATGGATCAGTCCAGTAAAGAGAGGGTAACGGGCGTCAGGTGATTGTCCTCGACGCGCACTTGCAGTTCGCCTTCGCCCAGTTTGGCTTTCAGGCGCTGGCCGGTGTGGGTCTGGGCAGCGTTGCGGATCGCGTGGCCGCGCTCGTCGAGCAAGATGCTGTAACCACGACCGAGAGTCGCCAGCGGGCTGACTACGTGCAGCGTCTGCATGTGGCTGTGCAATTGCTGACGACGGTTTTTCAGACCTTCGCGCATGGCTCGGGGCAAGCGGTCGGCGAGGCTTTCGAGGCGCTGGCGGAGCATCGCCAGTTGCCGCCCCGGGTGTTGCCCGGCCAGGCGGGTTTCCAGACGGATCAAGCGTTCGCGACGGGTGTTGAGGCTGCGCTCGAAAGCCCGGCGTATGCGCATGTCCAGATCATCCAGACGTTGCGCTTGCTGGCGCAGACGTTCGCCGGGATGCCGCAGGCGCCGCGCCATGCCTTCCAGACGCAGGCGATCGCGCATCAAGCGATCACGCATGCGCATGACCAGGCGGCGATGCAGGCTTTCAACCTGACGGATCAGGTGGCTGGAATCCGGGGCAAGCAATTCGGCCGCCGCCGAGGGCGTCGGTGCCCGCACGTCGGCGACAAAGTCGCTGATCGATACGTCGGTTTCATGGCCGACCGCGCTGACAATCGGCGTCACACAGGCATCGACCGCGCGGGCCACGGCTTCTTCGTTGAAGCACCAGAGGTCTTCCAGCGAGCCGCCGCCACGGGCGAGGATCAACGCATCGAAGCCGCGGGCGTCAGCGATTTTCAAGGCGCGGACGATTTGCGCGATGGCTTCGCGGCCCTGCACGGCGGTCGGAATCAACGTCAGTTGCACCTGCGGCGCGCGGCGGCGGAATACGCTGATGATGTCGCGAATCACAGCGCCGGTCGGCGAACTGATGATGCCGATGCGTTGCGGATGGGCCGGCAGCGGCACTTTGCGTTCGGCACTGAACAGGCCCTCGGCGCTGAGCTTTTCCTTCAGCGCATCGAAGGCCAGACGCAGCGCACCGTCACCGGCCGGCTCCACGGTGTCGAGAATCAGCTGATAGTCGCCGCGGCCTTCGAACAGCGAAACCTTGCCGCGCACCTTGACCGCCAGACCGTCCTTCAACGCCTGGCGCACCCGCGCGGCGTTCTGCCGGAACAGCGCGCAACGCACCTGCGCGCCGCTGTCCTTGAGGGTGAAGTAAATGTGGCCGGACGCCGGGCGGGCGAGGTTGGAGATTTCGCCTTCGACCCAGATGTTGCTGAACACGTCTTCGAGCAACACCCGCGCGCGGCCGTTGAGCTGGCTGACGGTCAGGACTTCACGGTCCAGGCCAAGTCTTGCAAAGGGATCTTTAATCATGGGGCGCAGTTTAAAGGCATTTGCCGTCGGATCACCACCGATCCCCCGTAGGAGTGAGCTTGCTCGCGATAGCGGTGGGTCAGCAAACATTGATGTGTCTGACCCACCGCTATCGCGAGCAGGCGAAGGCCTACAGGGGGATGTTACAGTCAGCCCAGTCTTAAAGGATGCGGACAGATGAGTGTGACGGAGCTGTTGGGGGCGTGGTCGTGGGGGGCCGGCGGCTGGGCAGTGGTCGGATTGGCTATCGCAATGGCCTACATCGTCTTCGGTATCGCCGGTTTCGGCACGGCGCTGGTCGCGGGGCCGATTCTGATTCTATTCATGCCGTTATCGAAAATCGTGCCGCTGCTGGTACTGCTGGATTTCGTTGCGGCGTTCGGCAATCTGTTGCCATCACGGCGAGACGTCGCCAAGCCCGAATTGCTCCGGCTATTGCCGTGCATGGCGGTCGGCTGCACGTTGGGGGTGATCTTTCTGCTCAATCTGAAATCCGATCTGCTGCTGTTGTTAATGGGGCTGTTTATCAGCGCCTATGCGGTTTACAGCCTGTGGGTCAAAGTGCGGCCGGCGCAGTTGTCGGCGGCTTGGGCAGTGCCGATGGGCACCGTGGGCGGTTTGTTCGGCGCGTTGTTTGGCAGTGGCGGCTTTCTTTATGCGATCTATCTGAACAGCCGTCTGCCGAAGGAAGCGGCGCGGGCCACGCAAAGTGCCTTGATCAGTTGCAGCACGGTGGTGCGATTGAGCCTGTTCGTCATTGCCGGCGTCTACGCCGAGCTACCCTTGTTGATGTTGGCGCTGTGTCTGTTGCCGGCCATGGCGCTGGGCTTGTGGATTGGTCGTCGGTTGACCATGAAATTGTCGCGCGAGGCGTTTGTGCGGCTGGTGACGTGGCTGGTGCTGGCCAGCGGGATTGCGTTGATCGTGCGCTATTTCAGTACTTGACCGGATTTTGACAGGGATTAAGCTGCCGGCCTTTGAGGCGCCTTCGCGAGCAGGCTCGCTCCCACAGGGGACTGCATTCCAATGTGGGAGCGAGCCTGCTCGCGAAGGCGTCAGAAGCCATACCGCAGGACTTTCCATGAACACGCAAAGCATCATCGTCCCGAAAATCTCCACCCTGCCGGTCCACGAACCCCGGGCGCGGGCGATCGTGCGCTGGCTGGTGCGCAAGAACATCATCGAAGAGCAACTGACCACCTGCGGTCGCACCGGTAACCGCATGGCCCATGCGATCGCCGATGGCGCCCGTGCCGTGGTCCTGCATCCCGAAGCGCTGCCGTTCGGCGAGCCGATCAATGGCCTGGAGATTGTCACCAAGCGCTGCATCTATACCCCGGCGAAGGGTTTTCTCGAAGAGGCGGGTTGCGCCGAGTGTCGTCGTGAAGTCGGCGAAGCCTTGTTTGAAAGTCTCGAAGAGTGGATGCCGGGGCGCACCGATAATTTCACCTGCCCGGAATGCGGGCATGAAGACGACATCAACGGTTTCCTGTTCTTGCAGGAATGCGCGTTTTCCAACCTCGGCTTTATCTTCAATAATTGGCTGGAAGCGGGGTTCAAGCAGAGCTTTATCGATGAGTTCGCCGACTGGCTCGATCAACCTGTCTCGTGGGTCAAGGTGGAGCTGTAGGGCCGGGCTTTTCCGTACATCAATTAAGCTGAGTTTTACATTGAACAGCAGGGGGTGTCTGACTATAATGGCGCGCTTCCATTTTCCCGCTCGGGAGCCCCCGCGATGCTGCGTATCAGCCAAGAAGCTCTGACATTCGACGACATTCTCCTAGTGCCCGGTTATTCCGAGGTGCTTCCTAACGAAGTCAGTCTCAAGACCCGTCTTACCCGTGGCATCGAACTGAATATTCCTCTGGTTTCTGCTGCAATGGACACCGTGACTGAAGCCCGTCTGGCAATCGCCATGGCTCAGGAAGGTGGCATCGGCATTATCCACAAGAACATGACCATCGAGCAGCAAGCTGCCGAAGTGCGCAAGGTCAAGAAGTTCGAAGCCGGTGTGGTCAAGGATCCCATCACCATCGAGGCCGATGCCACGGTGCGTGATCTGTTCGAACTGACCCGTCTGCACAATATTTCCGGCGTTCCGGTGCTGCACGATGGCGACCTGGTCGGCATCGTCACTTCCCGCGACGTACGTTTCGAAAACCGTCTGGAAGCCACTGTCCGCGAAGTGATGACGCCTAAAGAGCGTCTGGTCACGGTCAAGGAAGGCGCCGACAAGAACGACGTGCGCGAACTGCTGCACAAGCACCGCATCGAACGCGTGCTGATTGTCGACGACAAATTCGCCCTCAAGGGCATGATGACCGTCAACGACATCGAAAAAGCCAAAGCCTACCCGCTGGCCAGCAAGGACGATCAAGGTCGTCTGCGCGTCGGCGCTGCGGTCGGCACCGGTAAAGATACCGGCGACCGCGTGACCGCACTGGTCAATGCCGGCGTGGACGTGGTGGTGGTCGACACCGCGCACGGTCACTCCAAAGGCGTGATCGACCGCGTACGCTGGGTCAAAGAAAACTTCCCTGAAGTGCAAGTGATCGGCGGCAACATCGCCACCGGCGCTGCCGCCAAGGCTCTGGCCGAAGCGGGCGCCGACGCAGTCAAGGTCGGTATCGGCCCGGGCTCGATCTGCACCACCCGTATCGTCGCCGGTGTCGGCGTGCCGCAAATCAGTGCCATCGCCAACGTCGCCGCCGCCCTTGAAGGCACCGGCGTGCCGTTGATCGCCGACGGCGGTATCCGTTTCTCCGGTGACCTGTCCAAGGCCATCGTGGCCGGTGCGTCCTGCGTGATGATGGGCTCGATGTTCGCCGGTACCGAAGAAGCGCCGGGTGAGATCGAGCTGTTCCAGGGCCGTTCGTACAAGGCGTATCGCGGCATGGGTTCGCTGGGCGCCATGTCCCAGGCCCAGGGCTCGTCCGACCGTTACTTCCAGGACTCCTCGGCCGGTGCCGAGAAACTGGTTCCGGAAGGCATCGAAGGCCGCGTGCCATACAAAGGCACCCTGAGCGCGATCATTCACCAGTTGATGGGCGGTCTGCGTTCCTCGATGGGTTACACCGGCAGCGCCGACATCGAAGAAATGCGCACCAAGCCTGAGTTCGTGCGGATCACCGGCGCCGGCATGGCCGAATCCCACGTACACGACGTGCAGATCACCAAGGAAGCGCCAAACTACCGCGTAGGTTGAGGCTTCCAGCAAAACGTTTAATCACCGGGGCTGTTCATTCAGCCCCGAGTTGTTTCTGATTCACTACATGAGAATGAGTCATGGCCCTCGACATTCACGCTCACCGCATCCTGATCCTCGACTTCGGCTCGCAATACACCCAACTGATTGCCCGCCGCGTGCGCGAGATCGGCGTGTACTGCGAACTGCACCCGTTCGACATGGACGAAGATGCGATCCGCGAATTCGCCCCTAAAGGCGTCATCCTCGCCGGTGGCCCGGAGTCCGTGCACGAAGCCAACAGCCCGCGCTGCCCGCAAGCGGTATTCGACCTGGGCGTTCCGGTCTTTGGTATCTGCTACGGCATGCAGACCATGGCCGAGCAACTGGGCGGCAAGGTTGAAGGTTCCGAACTGCGTGAGTTCGGCTACGCCCGCGTTGACGTGGTCGGCAAGAGCCGCCTGCTCGACGGCATTGAAGACCACATCGACGCCGACGGCCTGTTCGGTCTCGACGTATGGATGAGCCACGGTGACAAAGTCACCAAAATGCCGGAAGACTTCCATATCCTCGCCAGCACCCCGAGCTGCCCGATCGCCGGTATGTTCAACGATGAACGTGCTTACTACGGCGTGCAGTTCCACCCGGAAGTGACCCACACCAAGCAGGGCGGTCGCATCCTGTCGCGCTTCGTTCTCGACATCTGTGGCTGTGAAGCTCTGTGGACGCCGTCGAAGATCGCTGAAGACGCCATCGCCAACATCCGTGCCCAGGTTGGCACCGACAACGTCCTGCTGGGTCTGTCCGGCGGCGTTGACTCCTCCGTTGTGGCGGCCCTGCTGCACAAAGCCATCGGCGACCAACTGACCTGCGTCTTCGTCGACAACGGCCTGCTGCGTCTGCACGAAGGCGAGCAAGTGATGGCGATGTTTGCCGAGAACATGGGCGTCAAGGTGATCCGCGCCAACGCTGAAGAGCAGTTTCTCAACAACCTGGCCGGCGAAGCCGATCCGGAGAAGAAGCGCAAGATCATCGGCCGCACCTTCATCGACGTATTCGATGCCCAGTCCAACAAACTGGAAAACATCAAGTACCTGGCGCAAGGCACCATCTACCCGGACGTGATCGAGTCGGCTGGCGCGAAAAGCGGCAAGGCCCACGTGATCAAGTCGCACCACAACGTGGGCGGCCTGCCGGAAGAAATGAACCTGAAACTGGTCGAGCCACTGCGCGAACTGTTCAAGGACGAAGTCCGTCGTCTGGGCCTGGAACTGGGCCTGCCGTACGACATGGTCTACCGTCACCCGTTCCCGGGTCCGGGCCTGGGCGTGCGCATCCTCGGTGAAGTGAAAAAGGAATACGCCGACCTGCTGCGTCGTGCCGACCACATCTTCATCGAAGAACTGCGCAAGGCCGACTGGTACCACAAGGTCAGCCAGGCGTTCGTGGTGTTCCAGCCAGTCAAATCGGTGGGCGTGGTCGGTGATGGCCGTCGTTACGCCTGGGTTGTGGCCCTGCGTGCCGTAGAGACTATCGATTTCATGACCGCACGTTGGGCGCACCTGCCTTACGAACTGCTGGAAACCGTGTCCGGCCGCATCATCAACGAAATCGAAGGCATCTCGCGCGTTACCTACGACGTGTCGAGCAAGCCGCCGGCGACGATTGAGTGGGAATGATCCCGCACACGTCCTGATGCCGTGAATACAGGCAGACAAAGGCCGCGTGAAACTCTGTTTCACGCGGCTTTTTTTGTTGCGATTTGGCTCAGTCAGGAAGCCGGCTCTGCAGCGTCAGCCCGGTCTCGGACAAACGGTTAGACAAATCCTTCAGGCTGCTAAAGACGATGTTATTTACCCGTGGCCAGGACGGTCGGTGAAGAGACACTCGGCCGCCGCTCAATTGCGTCACCGGGGTGCGCTGGATCATGCCTTGCTTGCTGCGGTGCACAAGGGTGTAGCTGTCGCCGGTTTTCTTGAACAGGTACATGCCGCGTCGGTGCAGCAGGTTTTCCAGCGACTGCTCGGTCCAGTTCACCTGATGTGCGGGTACCCGCAGACGCAAATCGGCACGTAGCAGGTCCGGACCGCCCTGACGGACTGTGCCACCGGTAGAGGTGCCTTGAGGTACTTCGATGCCCGGGTCGGCCTCGATACCCAAATCCTCACCAAGTCCCGCTTCCTCGATTCGCAGGCCGATCCCTCGTTTGATTTCGCTGAGTCCCGGCACACCCCGGAACGCATTGGTGTTTTGTGCATCGGTCAGTACGATCCATTTTTGCGGCGCATTGAGCAGGGCGTCGCCGGTCATGATGTCGCTGGCCAGGTAGGTGCCGATGATTTGCTCATCGGTCGGGGGCAGGGGCGTCTTCATTTTGTAACTGGCTGCGCAATCGATGGCCTGCACCCTGATCCCGTTCGCCTTGGCGGTTCTGACCAGCTCCAATGGCGTGAAACGTCCTTCAGGATCGGTGCCCAGGCTGCGCAGGTACTCCTCAAGGTCTTCGGACATTTCGCCACTGGTGAAATAGCGATTCAGTTCCACCTGCGCGAAGTCGCTGAGCAAGCCGCGCATGTAAAGCGTTTTTGCGTGCCGCGCGAGTGACGGCATGCTTTCGATCAGCCAGCGCAGGCTCGCGATACGATCGGGGGTTTGCCCGATCACCAGCCCTGAGGCGGCCTCATAGACCTGATCGACAAGCTCGGCATTTGACATCAACCGGCTGAAATCCGGTAGGGCCGGGCGCTCCGGTTCGATCGTTCTGGGCATGTTCTGGAAAAACTTTATGGCCGAGGTTTGCAGTAGCTGACGCTTATCAGCCGCATAGGACTCGAACGGGTCTTCCATATCCATACCGCCAGCGCCGTCGGGCTGCATGACAACATGGGTTTGCTCCAGATTCATCGCCCAGGCTTTGAGTGCTCGGCGCACCGTTGGATCGATGTCGTAGGAAGACCGCACGACCCGTGGGGGGCGTAGTTGCGAAGATTGCGGCGACTCCACCGCAGGGGCTTCGACTTCGGGCGGGACGAGCTCAAGGGTGTCGAGTTCGATGTCTGGCGTGCACGGCTTGCCGACGCATTGACCGCCGCCCTTGAGGCCCAGTGCAGGCATGCGCTCCCACAAACCTTCGCCATTAAGGCGAACCGGCAATGCGTGAACGAGTTGGTTGGGCCTTGCCGGGTCGACGATGGCCCAGTCACCAGCGCCGCTTGAATCGGCGAACCAGCGCACGTAATACGGTGTGTCATGCATCAGGATGGCATAGGGCGGATCGCTGTCGAGACGGTAGATGCCGGCGAATTTTCCGGCCTCTTCACCGGGGGCCGTGCCATCAAGCAGCTCGTTGCATTGATAGCGTTCGGGCACAGGCGCCGGTGTGCCGCTCGCTGCCGGTGCGGGCAGGGTTTGTTCGACGATCGGCAGGGGGGTGTCGAGATCTTCCGACGTGCGAATTTGTGCCTGCTCAACCGTGGTGCCGGACGTATTCAGCGCGTCGCTCATCTCGGCCATTTCCGCGGCTTCGGCTGCTTCAACCTGCGCCCCCACTTCCAGCATCGGGCCAGTTCCAGCGAGCAACGGAAGGTTGAACAGCAGGTTGATACCACTCACCACCGCGCCCAGCACGCCGGACTTGCGCTCCGCCTCGCTCTTGCCATTTTCTGCCTGGTCGATATTCAGGCCCATGCTGGCAACCGTCGCGCCAATCACCGGCAGCGCCACCGGCCAGCCAACGACTGCCATCGGACCAAAAACCTTGAGACCTGCGCTCAGGTAACCGATCCAGAGTTTCCTGCGCAGATCGGCATTGGACGTCAGGGTCAGGTCGGCTTCAGCGAACATCGCGAGGCGGGTGCTATCGCGCAGCCAGGTGAACGCATCGCCGGCAAGCACAAGGTTTTTCCGATTGATCAGATGATGGTCGGCACGCCCCCAGGTGCTGACCAGCCGATTCATCAGATCGGTCAGGTTCTCGGTCAGTTGTTGACGATCGGCGAGGGAGAAATGGTTCAGGAAGGATGCTCGGCGGGTTGCGTCGTTCATCTGTTCGAGCACCCACCAGTGCAACGCTGAAGGCGTCGCCTTGACGACGAACGCTTCGGTGGCGCCTGGCACATACAGGATCTGCCGGCCGTCGGGGGCGACGATGCGTAGCACTTGAGTTGCCACAGAGCCGTCAACATCGAAGGCACGGACGTCGCCGTTCGTCGTGTGGGAGGCCTGCAACATGTTCAGGGTGACGGGCCAGCTCAGATCGCCGATCACAGAGCCGGTCAGCCATTGAAAGTCGCTGTGACTGATGTGTTCACGTTCCAGCGCCTGTACTGCCTGGATGAGGAAATTGCACTTCGCCAAGGTGCGGAAGTCGTTGGCGTGGCTGTCCCAGAAAGAACTCAGTTCATCGCGGTAATGAGCGCTGAAATCGAGGCTCCAGAATGCCTTTAATACTTCACTGCCATGCAGGCGCACCTCGTTGCGCTCACTGAAGTTTTCGGCGTCCGGCCCTTCGCTGTAGAAACCGCCATACAAGTCCAGAAGGTCGGCGTTGTCCTGGTCGGTGGCACGAAAGCGATGAATCACCAGTTGCGTGAGGGTCGTCGATTCGTAGGGCTTTTCAAGGCTGTGTTCCCAGCCGGTAAACGACCGGGTGCTGCTTTGGGCAGTCTTGAAACGGTGAAAGTAAACACGGTCCGGGTCGTGCTCGGGCAAGCCTTGGTCTTGCAGTAACTGGCGGGCGACTTGCTGCGCTGCATCGTGCAGGCCCGGGCAGGCCTGCACGAGCGAAGCAGCGATTGCCTCGAGGGCGGCTTTGTCGGTTGCGTTGGGCAAGGGGCGCGGTGGGGTGATGTTCATGCTTTCTCCATCCTTGAGAAATGAAGCGTGAGCATGTCCGATTCACTCACCGAGGGTGCATTAACTATGTACCGCAGATGGCCGGTCGAAATGTGCGGGGGTCAGCGCCGCGCCACATCCGAAAAATAAAATTTATCCAGCGTATGCCGCGATTCGGTGTACTCGAATTGCCGACCGTCCTGCAGAAACGTCTGGTTGCTGACCACGATGACATGGCTCTGCCCGTCGAGGTCCAGATGCTGCTGGTCGTCCTTGCTGCACGGCACCGCTTCGATGGTGCGCTGGGCGTAGGCGATCTGCAGTTGCAGGGTTTGTTCGATGTGGGCGTAGATCGAGTGTGCGGCGATGTCTGCAGTCAGGTCGGGTATCACGGCGCTGACGAAGTGGTTGATGTCGAGGATGACCCGTTTGCCATCGATGCGCCGCACGCGCTTGATTCGGGTGATCGGGCTGCCGGGTTCGGCATGGATGTGCTCGAGCAGCGCACCGTCCAGCGGGACCTGGCACATCTCGACCACTTCGGTGCTGACATCGTTGCCCAGGCGCGGGTAGGTCTCCTGGAAGCTGACGATGCCGCCGAGCTGGAATTCGATCGGATTGGTCGACAGCACGAACGCGCCTTTGCCGTGAATCTTCTGGGCGAAACCGCGCTCTTGCAGCAGCTCGATGGCTTTGCGCACTGTGCCACGGCTGGCCTGATAAGTGCCCATCAGTTCGGTTTCCGAAGGCAGCCGTGCGCCGCGTTCCAGGCGTTCAGTGGTGATGCTGGCAAGCAAATCGCTGTAGATCTGGTTGTATTTGCTCATTGGGAGGGCTCTGTGCTGGCGCTACTCAAACGTCGAACCTTAAGGGCAGGGTAGGGGTTTGTCCATGTGAATGACGGAAATCATCTTAGGTCAAAGTAGGAAAAATCGTCGCTGATCCGACGTTTATCGGCAAACACAAACTCTTACAGACGAGTTGTTGCATAAACTCGTACAGACGAGTATTTTTCGCTTCGGCGTGCTGCCAATAACAACAATCCACGACGGAAGAACGAGCATGAGCCACGACTACCCCAACATTGCCCGGGAGCTGCTGAAAAGCCTCGGTGGCAGCGACAACCTCGAACAGGCTGCCCATTGCGTGACGCGGTTGCGCCTGGCGCTGAAGAACCCCGCGCTGGTCGACGCTGCCGCGCTCAACGTGATCGATCTGGTCAAGGGCTCGTTCTTCACCGGCGGTCTGTATCAGGTGGTGATCGGGCCGGGGGAAGTGGAAAAGGTCTACGCCGAATTGCGTAAACAGACCGGTCTGGCCGCTTCGACCATTGCGGACGTTAAACAGAAAAGCGCCGAGAAGATAAACGCCATGCAGCGTCTGGTGCGGGTGTTCTCCGACGTGTTCATGCCGATCCTGCCGGCGCTGATCATCGCCGGCCTGTTGATGGGCATTAACAACCTGCTCGGCGCCAAGGGCATGTTCATCGAAGGGCAAACCCTGCTCGATGCCTACCCGAATCTCGACGGGCTGTGGAGCCTGATCAATCTGATGGCCAACACCTCGTTCGTGTTTCTGCCGGCGCTGGTGGGCTGGTCGGCGGCCAAGCGTTTCGGCGGCAGCGAAATCCTCGGCATCGTCCTCGGCCTGATGCTGGTGCACCCGGACCTGCTCAACGCCTGGAACTACGGCAAGGCTGTGGCCGGTCTCGACGGGCAGCAACTGCCGTACTTCGACATCCTCGGCCTGTTCCAGGTAGAAAAGGTCGGTTATCAGGGGCAGATACTGCCGATCCTGCTGGCGGCCTACGTGATGAGCGTGATCGAAAAATGGCTGCGGGCGCGAGTGCCCAATGCGGTGCAATTGCTGGTGGTGCCGATCACTACCATCGTTGTTACCGGCGTGCTGGCGCTGGCGATCATCGGCCCGGTAACCCGGCATATCGGTATCTTCATCACTGAAGGGCTGGTGATGCTATTCGATCTGGCACCCCTGGTAGGCGGGGCGATTTTCGGCCTGCTGTATGCGCCACTGGTGATCACCGGCATGCACCACATGTTCCTCGCGGTCGATCTGCAACTGATCTCGACCCAGGGTGGAACCTTCATCTGGCCGATGATCGTCATGTCCAACCTCGCCCAGGGCAGTGCCGCGCTGGCGGTGTTCTGGATGACGCGCAACGCGCGAGATAAAAGCATGGCGTCTACCTCGGCGATTTCCGCGTATTTCGGCATCACCGAGCCGGCGATGTTCGGCGTCAACCTGCGCTACAAATTTCCGTTCTACGCCGCGCTGGCTGGCTCGGCGCTGGGCTGCATGTTCCTGTCGCTGAACAAGATCCAAGCCTCGGCCATCGGCGTTGGCGGCCTGCCCGGATTTATCTCGATCATTCCGCAGTTCATTCCGATGTTTGTCATCGGGATGCTGATCGCCATGCTGGTTCCGTTTGCCCTGACCTGCGTGCTGAGCATGAAGATTGTCCGGCCGGGCTACCGGGTCGCCTGAAATCCAACCAAGGAATTGCGTCATGCAAGACTGGCAACGTTCGGTGATCTACCAGATCTACCCGAAAAGCTTCCACAGCCACGCCGGCAACGCGACCGGCGATCTGCTCGGCATCGTCGCCAAGCTCGATTACCTGCAATGGCTGGGAGTCGATTACTTGTGGATCACGCCGTTTCTGCGTTCGCCGCAACGGGACAACGGTTACGACATCAGCGACTACTACGCCGTCGATCCGAGCTACGGCAGCATGGCCGATTGTGAATTGCTGATTGCCGAAGCGGGCAAGCGCGGCATCAAGCTGATGCTCGATATCGTGGTCAACCACACTTCGATCGAACACGTCTGGTTCCAGCAGGCGCGCAGCAGCCTCGATAACCCTTACCGTGACTTCTATATCTGGCGCGATCAGCCGAACAACTGGGAATCCAAGTTCGGCGGTTCGGCCTGGGAGTACGAAGCGCAGACCGGGCAATATTATCTGCACCTGTTCGACCACACCCAGGCTGACCTCAATTGGGACAACCCGAAGGTCAGGGACGAGGTGTTCAAGATGATGCGCTTCTGGCGCGACAAGGGTGTCGGTGGCTTTCGTCTGGATGTGATCAACCTGATCTCCAAACCTGCCGACTTCCCTGAGGACGACAGCGACGGTCGGCGTTTCTACACCGACGGGCCGAATGTGCATGCCTATCTTCAGCAGATGCACCGCGAGGTCTTCGAAGGTCATGACCTGATCAACGTCGGCGAGATGTCCTCGACGCGTCTCGAGCACTGTATCCGCTACTCGAACCCGCAATCGAAAGAGCTGTCGATGACTTTCAATTTTCATCATTTGAAGGTCGATTACCCCAACTTGCAGAAGTGGGTCCGCGCTGACTTCGATTTCCTTCAGCTCAAGCAGATCCTCTCGGACTGGCAAACTGGCATGCAGGCGGGGGGCGGCTGGAATGCGTTGTTCTGGTGTAACCACGATCAGCCGCGGGTGGTCTCGCGATTCGGCCATGACGGCGAATACCGCGAGCTGTCGGCGAAGATGCTTGGCACCGCGTTGCACTTTTTGCAGGGCACGCCGTTCGTGTATCAGGGCGAAGAACTGGGCATGACCAATCCGGGGTTCGAGAGCATCGAGCAGTACCGCGACGTCGAGACCCTGAATATCTTTCGTCTCAAGCGCGAAGCCGGCATCAGCGACCTCGACAACATGGCGGCGATCATGCAGAAGTCCCGCGACAACGGGCGCACGCCGATGCACTGGCACGCCGGCCACAACGCCGGTTTCTCGCGCGGCGAACCGTGGATCGGCGTGCCGGCCAATGCCGCGCAGATCAATGTCGCGCATCAGCTGCACGACCCGGACTCGGTACTGCATCACTATCGACGGCTGATCGCCTTGCGCCGCAGCGAAGCGCTGATCTGCGACGGCGTCTATCGCCAGTTGCTGCCCGAGCATCCACACGTCTGGGCATACCTGCGCGAGGGGGAGGGTGAGCGCCTGTTGGTGGTGAACAACTTTTATGGCGGCCCGTGTGACGTCGAGTTACCGCCGGGGATCGACGAAACGCAGGCGCAGCGACTGTTGATCAGCAACTACCCGGACTGTCCGCTGCGCACGCGACATCTGCGCTTGCGACCTTATGAATCGTTCGTGGTGCACCTGACCGATCCCTGATCGATAACTGAAAAAACAATCTTTTTAAAAACACGCAGAACACTGCGCGGGGGACTTTTGCGCGCCGAATTCCTGCAACCACACAATAAAAACAATGGGTGGCATATGAAAACAACAATAAATCACAGCCTGGTCGTTGCCGGTTTTTGTCTGGCAATACCCACTTCTTCGCACGCACTGGAGTTCGGCGGCTACTTGCGCAGCGGGGTCGGTACGTCGCTCAACAGCAGCGGCCAATCGTGTTTCCAGCTACCCGGTGCGCAAACCAAATACCGCTTGGGCAACGAATGCGAGCAGTACGGCGAACTGGAGCTGCGCCAGGACCTGTACACCCTCGACGATGGCTCGGTGTTGAGCGTCGACGGCATGGCGTCGCTGTATAACCGCTACGACCGCAGCCTGACGTTCAAGGAGGACAACGGCTCGATTCGCTTACCGCAGGCTTACGCGCAATGGTCGGCCATGCCCGCGCTCAACGGCGGCTCGCTGTGGGCCGGGCGCCGCTACTACAAACGTAACGACATCCATATTTCCGATTTCTACTACTGGAACCAGAGCGCTACCGGCGGCGGTATCGAAGACGTGCTGATCGACGGCCTGAAATACAGTTACGCCTTCTCGCGCAAGGACAACCTTTATCAGAAGGATTACATCAACCGGCATGACTTCAACGTCGGCGGGTTCAACAGTAACCCGGGCGGCGAACTGGAGTTCGGCCTGAGTTACATCGACAAGCCCGACCGCCGCGATGCGCACCGCGGCTGGGCCATTACCACGCAACATGTGCAGCAGGATTTTCTCGGCGGCAAGAACAAACTGGCTTTGCAATACGGTGAAGGCCCCGGCACCGGACTGGGCTACACCGGCGATGTGATGCTCGACGATCGCAACAAGAGTTACCGCATCGTTGAGTTCTTCGACTGGCAGGTGACGCCGCGTTTTGGTGGACAGGTCGCGGCGGTGTATCAGAAAGACATTCGTCCGCACGGCGCCGACCAGAACTGGCTATCGCTGGGCGTGCGCCCGACCTATGCGCTGACCGAGCAGTTCAAACTGGTGAGCGAACTGGGCCATGATCAGGTCGACGCGCCGGGAGGCACGCGCAAACTGAGCAAGTTCACGTTCGCCCCGACCTGGTCACCCAAAGGCCCGGAATTCTGGGCCCGCCCCGAGGTGCGGCTGTATTACACCTATGCGAGCTGGAACGAAGCCGCCAAGCGTGCGGCCAATCAACTGGCCAAAGGCTCGGCGTTGTCCGACACCGGTGCCTTCGGTCGCGCGCGGCACGGCTCCAACATCGGCTTGCAGGTCGAATACTGGTGGAAGTAAGCGATGCCGACGGTGTTTCGCGCGCCGTCGGCCCTTCAAAAGAACGAACAAGCAGGTGATGTCATGGCCGTACCCCAACAATTGCAACTGCTGGCGCCGTTGTCCGGCGTGCTGATGGCGCTGGATCAGGTGCCCGATCCGGTGTTCGCCGGTCGGGTGATCGGCGATGGGCTGTGCATCGATCCGACCTCGTCGACGCTGTGTGCGCCGCTGGCCGGCGTGGTGAGCGACATACAGGCCAGCGGGCACGCCGTTACCGTGACCAGTGATGAAGGTGTGCAGGTGTTGATGCACATCGGCCTGGACACGGTGAACCTCGCCGGCGCGGGTTTCACTCCGCGCGTCGAAGCGGGCCAGCGGGTCGAGGCCGGGCAGGTCCTGATCGACTTCGATGCCGATTACATTGCCCTGCATGCGCGCAGTCTGCTGACCCTGATGCTGGTGGTCAGCGGTGAACCGTTTACTTCGCTGGTCGGGACGACAGGGCTAGTGCAAAGCGGCCAGCCAGTGCTGAGTGTCGGCAGCGCCGGAACGGCCAGCGTGACGCCGGACATGCCAAAAGGTGAGGCGCTGTTCTCCCCACCGATCAGCCTGCCCAACCCCAATGGACTGCATGCGCGACCGGCGGCGGTGTTCGCCCAGGCGGCCAAGCGCTTTACGGCGACGATCCATCTGCACCGGTTGCAGGCGCAAGCCAATGCCAAGTCGCTGGTGGCGATCATGGCGTTGCAGACAGGCCCCGGCGACAGCGTGCAGGTGAGCGCGCAGGGGGAGGATGCCGAAGCCGCCCTCGACACGCTGACCCGGCTGCTGGCCGAAGGCTGCGGCGAAAACGTGCCGGTGCCGGTCGCAACCAGCGAGCCGGAACTGCCCAACGTGCTGCGTGGGGTGTGTGCTTCGCCCGGTTCGGCGTTGGGGCAGGTGGTGCAGATCGTGGAGCCGACGCTCACCGTCAACGAGTTCGGTGCCGAGCCCGCCGTTGAACGGGCGGCGCTGACCGATGCTCTGGTGGAGGCCGACATGGCCTTGCAGCACCTGTGCGACACGGCCAGCGGTGAGGCGCAGGCCGAAATCTTCAAGGCGCATCAGGAGTTATTGGCGGACCCCAGCCTTCTGGACCAAGCCCAGGCCCTGATCGATGAGGGCAAAAGCGCGGCGTTTGCCTGGAACACCAGCACCGAAGCGACAGCGGCGATGTTCCGGTCGCTGGGCAGTGCTTTGTTGGCCGAGCGGGCGGCGGATCTGATCGACGTCGGCCAGCGAGTCTTGAAATTGCTTCTGGGCGTGCGCGAGCAGGCGCTGGTGTTGCCGGACGACGCCATCCTGATTGCCGATCAATTGACCCCTTCACAGACTGCCGGGCTGAACACCGACAAAGTGCTGGGATTTGCCACGGTCGGCGGCGGTGCCACCAGCCACGTGGCGATTCTGGCGCGGGCCTGTGGCTTGCCGGCAATCTGCGCGATGCCGGTGCAGATGCTCGCACTGGCCGACAGTACCCAGGTGCTGCTGGACGCAGACAAGGGCGAATTGCAGCTGAACCCGAACGCTGAGTCCATCGATCAGTTGCGCGCCCGGCATGAACGGCAACGGCAACGCCATCAGCATGAACTGGCGCAGGCAACGCTCGCCGCGTGCACTCGCGACGGGCAGCACATCGAGGTGACCGCCAACGTGGCGTCACTGAGCGAAACCGCCCAGGCCATGGACCTCGGCGCGGGCGGCGTCGGGCTGTTGCGTTCGGAGTTTCTCTACCTGGACCGCCATCAGGCGCCCAGCCATGACGAGCAAGTGTCCACCTACAGTGCCATCGCTCGCAGCGTCGGTCCGTCGCACAATCTGGTGGTGCGCACCCTCGACGTCGGCGGCGACAAGCCATTGGCCTATGTGCCGATGGACGCAGAGACCAATCCCTTCCTCGGCTTGCGCGGCATACGTCTGTGCCTGGAGCGCCCGCAACTGTTGCGTGAGCAATTGCGTGCGGTGCTGGTCTGCAGTCAGCTGACGCGCTTGCACATCATGCTGCCGATGGTCACGCAGCTGTCGGAGTTGCGGCTGGCGCGGCAGATGCTCGAGCAAGAAGCGCAGGCGCTGGGCCTGGCTGAAATACCGAAACTGGGGGTCATGATCGAAGTGCCCGCGGCGGCGCTGATGGCCGATCGGTTTGCCCCCCATGTCGACTTTTTCTCCATCGGCACCAACGATCTGACGCAATACATCTTGGCCATGGATCGCGATCATCCGCGCCTGGCCAGTCAGGCGGACAGCTACCATCCCGCGGTGCTGCGCCTGATTGCCACGACCGTGCAGGCGGCGCATGCCCACGGCAAATGGGTCGGGGTCTGCGGCGCCATGGCTTCCGAGCGTCTGGCGGTGCCGCTGCTGTTGGGCTTGGGCGTGGATGAACTGTCGGTGAGCGTGCCGTTGATTCCAGCGATCAAATCAACCGTGCGCGAGCTGAATCTGTCCGAGTGTCAAACCATCGCCCGGCAGGTGCTCGACCTGGAAAGTGCCGAGCAAGTGCGTGAGGCGTTACGCCTGCACAGCGAAGCGATTGCCGACACCACACGGATTCTGGAGAACTGATGATGTTCGATAAGTTGCAGCAGGCATTCTGGAAAGCGCTGACGCCGGATCTGGTGGCAGACGAGCCGAAAACGCCGACCGAGCCGGCCGTCGGCTTGAGCGCTGAAATCGTCGCGGCATTGGGCGGCGCGGATAACCTAAAGTCGCAGCAGGCGGTGGCGCTGACGCGGGTACGGGTGGAGCTGGCAGACGTCGCCTGCGTTGATCGTGAGGCATTGAGCCTTGCCGGTGTCGCCGGGGTCATGGCGCTTGCGGGCGGCGTTTTGCACCTGATTACCGGCCTGCGGGAATAGGCCAAAGCAGGCGTGCGGCCCCAGGTCGCCCTTACTGTTTCTCAACTGCGGGTGTATCGTATTCGCCTTTTACGGGCCCCCCGGGGCCTGTCGCTGATACGTGAGGTAGTTGAGTTCATGTCCTTTACCCGTCGCCAAATCCTCGGTGGCCTGGCCGGTCTTGTTGTCGTTGGCGTTGGCGCGGGGGGCGCATCGCGGTACTGGCTGGGCAAAATGGCCGACGCCGAGGCCGGTCACGACTATGAGCTGATCGCCGCGCCGCTGGATGTGGAGCTGGTGCCGGGCCACAAGACCCAAGCCTGGGCGTTCGGTCCGTCGGCGCCGGGCACCGAGCTGCGCGTACGTCAGGGCGAATGGCTGCGGGTGCGTTTCATCAATCACCTGCCGGTGGCGACGACGATTCACTGGCACGGCATCCGCCTGCCGCTGGAAATGGACGGCGTGCCCTACGTCTCGCAACTGCCGGTGCTGCCGGGCGAGTATTTCGATTACAAGTTTCGCGTGCCGGATGCCGGCAGCTACTGGTATCACCCGCACGTCAGCAGCAGCGAGGAACTCGGCCGTGGCCTGGTCGGGCCGCTGATCATCGAGGAGCGCGAGCCGACCGGTTTCAAGTACGAGAAGACCCTGAGCCTGAAGAACTGGCACGTCGATGAGCAAGGTCAGTTCGTAGAATTCAGCATCCCGCGCGAAGCGGCCCGTGGCGGTACTGCCGGACGTCTGTCGACAATCAATGGCGTGCCGTTGCCGGTGATCGATCTGCCGGCCGGGCAGATCACTCGGGTGCGTTTGCTCAATCTCGATAACACGCTGACCTACCGCATCAACATTCCCGGCGTCGAAGCGCAGATCTACGCGCTGGACGGCAACCCGGTCGAGCCGCGCCCGCTGGGTAAGGAATACTGGCTCGGCCCCGGCATGCGTATTTGTCTGGCGATCAAGGCACCGGCGGCCGGTGAAGAACTGTCGCTGCGCAACGGTCCGGTGCGTCTGGGCACGCTGCGTTCGGTGGCCAATACGGACGCGCCGACCGACTGGCCAAAAGCCCTGCCGGCCAACCCGGTGGCCGAGCCGGATCTGGCCAATGCGGAGAAACTCAACTTCAATTTCGAATGGGTCGGCTCGGTGTCGGTGAACACCGAAAACGGCAAGCCGCCGAGTCTGTGGCAGATCAACGGCAAGGCTTGGGACATCACCGACAAGACCTGCGCCGATCGACCGATCGCCAGCCTCAAGCTCGGCCAGAGTTACATTTTCGAACTGAAGAACATGACGCAGTACCAGCACCCGATCCACCTGCACGGCATGAGCTTCAAGGTGATTGCGTCGAACCGGCACAAGGTCGTTCCGTACTTCACCGACACCTATCTGCTGGGCAAGAACGAGCGCGCGCAAGTGGCGCTGGTGGCGGATAACCCGGGGGTATGGATGTTCCACTGCCATGTCATCGACCACATGGAAACCGGCCTGATGGCCGCGATCGAGGTGAAGTGATGCGCCAGATTCGCCCGGCGGCGATCATCGACCGCAGCCGCGACCGCGACTTCATGCGCGAAGCCCTGATCCTCGCCGAACAGGGCGCTGCGCTTGGCGAAGTGCCGGTGGGCGCGGTGCTGGTGCAAGACGGCGCCATCATTGGTCGCGGTTTTAACTGCCCGATCAGCACCAGCGACCCGAGTGCCCACGCCGAAATGGTCGCGATCCGCGCCGCCGCGCAGGCAGTGGATAACTATCGCCTGCCGGGCAGCACCCTGTATGTGACGCTGGAACCGTGCAGCATGTGCGCCGGACTGATCGTGCATTCGCGGGTGGCGCGGGTGGTGTATGGCGCGCTGGAGCCGAAGGCCGGGATTGTGCAGAGTCAGGGTCAGTTTTTTACCCAGGGCTTTTTGAATCACCGGGTGCTGTATGAGGGCGGGGTATTGGCTGAAGAATGTGGCGCGGTGTTGACCGAGTTCTTCCGCGCCCGCCGAGCGAAACCCGCTGAATAAACACCGCCCCCGGTAGGAGTGAGCCTGCTCGCGAAAGCGTCAGCAATTACAACATCGAGGGTGTCTGACACACCGCTATCGCGAGCAGGCTCACTCCTACACGGGGCCGCATTTCAACGGCAGTAATGCAGTCAAATTGTGGGAGCGGGCTTGCTCGCGAAAGCGTCGGTACATTCAGAATGAATGGTGACTGACACACCGCCTTCGCGAGCAGGCTCACTCCTACACAGGGCCGCATTTCAACGGCAGTAATGCAGTCAAATTGTGGGAGCGGGCTTGCTCGCGAAAGCGTCGGTACATTCAGAA
>NZ_JABWQQ010000180.1:0-205 GCF_014268555.1 Pseudomonas sp. SWRI111
ATAATTCGCCCCACTTCCGGCGCAGTCGAAACGGAAAACTCCTTGAGATTCAAAGAGTTACGCAGTTTTCGACAGCGACTTGCTTCAGATCATCGAAGCCTGGAAGGAGTTGGAATCGCAGTGATGTATGGCGCTTTCAACGGTTCGATCTTCTCGGTCGAAAGCGGTGTAAAAGAGGTGTTGACAACAGCGAGTAACGCTGTAG